>DASWHF010000158.1:0-17213 GCA_036393295.1 Acidiferrobacterales bacterium | reverse complement strand
AGGCCTTCGATATTGCCATTGCCACAGAAAACGAGAAGAACACTGATAAGCGCTAGGAGGCGTCATGAGCAAGTTCACGGATTTTATCGACAGCATTAAGGACGAAGGTGGAAAACTAGCCAAGGACGAACTGAAGGATCTCATTGCTACTGCAAAAAAAGACGCATCAGATTTTGTTCGCCTGCAGGCCACTAATCTGGAACGTTGGACCATCATGTTGGCCGAGGGTGATCTCACGTCCAAAGGATACCGTAAGGTGGTCAAGAAATTGGAGGTGCTGACTGAGCTCGAAAATATTCGCCTTGACGTGAAGGCGAAGGCCCGTGCCCAACGCCTCGCAGAGGGTATTCGTGACTTGGTAGTGAAGCAACTGTTCAGCTTGATTTGAAAGTATCTCTGAACAAGTCCTGGCCGCCCTGGTGGGGTGCCCCCTGCGCACCAAAAATCAGCCCATCGTCGCACGAATTCCGACTTGTTCAGGGGTTCCATAGCTCGATTTCTTTTGATTATGGGCGCTTTTGGCGCTTTAGGCCGGTTACTTGAGGGCCTTGCCGGGGCAATTATGAGTAGGGGTGCTAACAAGTCATGCGCGATATATGGGTGCCATGCTCCAAGGGCAAGGGATTCGTTGACTCATGAAAAAGTTACTTATAATTCTTTTTAAATTTCTCCTAATTATTCTGGGTGCTTTGGAAATTGCTGTCGCCCAACAGGAGCAAGCATGCAAAATTGCCGGCCTTTCTTCTTGGACCGAACCGGAAAATTGGGCCTGGCAACAAGTTTGCGAGGGAAGGATAGCGAACTTTAACCGCAAGTATGTCGAGTTAAATCCTAGTAAGTCCGCCGGTTGGTCGAATGAGCGTGTGCTGAGGCCACAGTTCCTGGAGACAATATTATTACGGGAACCTTTTCGCAGTGCATTGCCACGTCCAGGTGTGCGCGTAACCGGTGCTTGGTTTACTGAGCTGATCAATCTATCACATGCCAGACTTGACCATCCGTTGGAAATCCGTGGCTCGCGCTTTGAATCAGACGTCGTGCTGGCTTGGCTGGATAGTAACGGACCATTCCTGATGGATGGATCAAAATTCTTAGGGAAAGTTACCATGACTGCGGTGCAGATGGAAAGGCAGCTCTACATCAGGGGCAGCGATCTCAAGGAACTAGACCTGAGTGGAGCCAAAGTGTTTGGCCAAATATCGCTGGACGGTTCCAAATTATCAGGATCGCTGAGTATGGATCTCTTGGATGTGCACAGTGACCTGTATATGAGAAATGGCATTTTCAACGCGGCCGTAATCAGCGGCGTCATTGGCGGTGATGTTAGGTTGAATGGTTCAGAGTTCAAAGGGAAAGTGTCGATGGACCCAGAAGTCGGCGGTCATCTTCGAATGGAAGGTGATACGAAGTTCGGCGAGCTCGATCTCAGCGGAATAAAAGTAAGGAAGTTTCTTCTTTTGGATAACGCAGCGGTTTCTGAAAAACTCGACATGACCGCAATAACGGTGAATGGGGGCGTCATGATGCGAAACGCAAAGTATTCGGAAGCAATACTTGCAGGCGCAACAATTGATGGTTCGCTGATTATGGATGGATCCATGTCTTCAGGAAAATTGGATATGGCCTCCATGACGGTGGGCGGCGACCTATTTATGAGTAGTAGTGATAAAAATAAAGCGGTGTTCAGCGACGTGGATCTTAGTGGTGCAAAAATCGGATCTAATCTGACCGCAAAGCAATCCTTGTTTTATGGCTCGTTAATGATGGATTCAATGCGAGTTGAACGTCACATTCACTTTGTGCAGACAGAGTTTAAGAAAGGACTCGATTTGCGTAATGCCAAAATAGGGGGTCAGCTCACGATCGAAGGCTCGAAGTTATCTGGCGAGGTGATCATGGGTTTGGCCGAGGTGGGAGGTGGTGTGTATATGACTGGAACGGTGTTTGACGCACCTGTTAAATCGATTTTTATGAAAGTTGGTTCCAATTTCGATATTAGAGGTTCTGAGCTTACACATCTCGATTTGTCTGGAACCCGAGTCGGTGCAGAGCTGCAATTTGGGGGCAGAAAAAATGTCGCTCGTTGGGGCAAGGGGGCCAAAGTAATACTTCGCAATGTTGTCGTGGAAATATTGCCGAATCTACCGGAGGCGGAATCGCTGGAACTTGGGGGGTTTGTATATTCCCATTTCGGCGGATATACAGTCTCGACGGAGGCGAGTGATATAACTTCGCACGACGCCCGGTGGTTTGTCGATTGGCTTGCTAGAGATACTAGTTACGAATCGCAACCATACGCACAGCTGGCTAAAGTATTTAGCGCCGCGGGCGAAATAGGGAAAGCTAGCAATATCCTGTACGCTGGCAAGGAACGCGAACGAAAAGAGGCCCAGGGATTGCGATGGCTGGGCCTGACACTGATCAATTATTCAACCGGCTATGGTTATCACTACTTCTACAGTTGTATTTGGGTGACTTTCTTGGTCGGAGTCGGCGTTGTGGTTCTCAGGGTGACGGGCGAGGGTAAACGCCTGCAAATGCCTTATGGAGTGGCTTACAGCCTGGACATGCTTTTGCCGATAGTAAAGTTGCGTAATTGGCATTACGAAATCGACCTCGCTGCACCCGCCAGATACTACTTTTATTTTCATTCGTTGATGGGTTATGTTTTGGCTTCTTTCCTTATTGCCGGAATTTCCGGTCTGACAAAATAATCAGCCTGCACGATTAAGAAGTTGGAGTTTTTGGGAGTCGAAATCAACCTTATTTGAGGCTCTGTATCGTGTCGTCAATAACTATGTTGATTTTGTCGCCGGTCATTTAGAGCCGTCTTTCCAAGAAGACAGGAAACGCCAACGACCATGCTGACCACAACGCAAAAGAAAACCGCCGAAGCCATCATCAACCTCTTCGAAACCGGCCGGATGCTTGGCGACTACGGTCTGGTCACGCTGATCGCCGGTGACACCGGGCATCTGACCTTCGGGCGCTCGCAGACGACTCTTGGCTCGGGAAACCTGCACAAGTTGCTGGCAATGTATTGCGCGAACTCCGGGGCGCGGTTCGGCGCACGGATAGCACCGTATCTGCCGCGCTTTGAAACGCGTGATTTTTCACTGGACAACGATCTCAAGCCGCACAACGTCCTGCGCGCCAGTGCCGACGACCCGGTCATGCGCGATACGCAGGATACCTTCTTCGACCAGATATATTGGCAGCCCGCCGCGCGCGCCGCGGAACGTGAAGGTATTTCCAGCCCCCTGGGTGTGGCCGTGGTGTACGACAGCTTTCTACACGGCTCCTGGAAGGCCATGCGCGACCGTACGCGCAAGCAGGTCGGTCAGGTCAATGGTGCCGGGGAACAGAAATGGATCGCCGCTTACGTCGTCACCCGGCGCGCCTGGCTAGCCACCCACACACGCGCCGATCTGCGCCCGACGGTCTATCGCATGGATGCCTTCCAGCGCCTGATCGACCAGGGCTTCTGGGGGCTGGAGCTTCCGCTGGTGGTGCGTGGAAACGAAATCTCCCATGTGACACTCGCCGCGGCGCCGTTCAATAGCTTCTCAGGCCCCCAACCCGGTACGCGGCCACTTGCTCTGCAATATCCCTTGCAGCGCGGCCTGGACGTGCGCCTGGTGCAGCTGGGACTGTCTGACCGCGACGTCGACATCCGCGCGGACGGATTTTTCGGCCAGATGTCCGTGCGCCGAATCAAGGAATACCAGTCCGCCAATGGCTTGCCTGTTACAGGGGTGGCGGATATCCCGCTCATTACCGAACTTACTGGATAGGGCGCAACTGAAAACCGAGATCACCGGTTCCTACGCGCTTACACAAACTTGGCGCGCAGGGAAGCGTCGCCTGACTCGCGGGCGCGGTGGATGCAATGCGAGTTTATGAAAGAGTGAGTGTATGCATTGAGCGGTTTACGTTTTACGACTTGCGTAAACCTCAGCCTAGGGAAGTTGCGTCTTAAAGGAAGGAGACTCAAATCAAGGGGGTCAGAGCAAGTTGATATCTTGCTGTAGTGTTGCAAAGGCCATTGATATGCAGAGAATCCTGTCGAGCAGCGGTGGATCAACTTGCTCTGACCCCTTGGTCCCCAAGCGAAGAATCATCGATCCCTGTCCATCGGGGGATATCCAGCTAATTTTTTGAATCGCCCACGCCCCGTCTTATTATTCTCTGCTTGCTGCGTTCCATGAGGTCGTCGTGCTTGGCATCCTCTCTGGCCTTGAGTATCTGCGAGTAATTCTGTTTCGCCGCTTCCCGTTGTTCGTCGGTGAGTGCCGCCCATTCCTCGCCGGTGTATCCGTAGTACGGAGTAGCGCATCCGGCCAATAACGCCAAGAGCACAACAGTTCGCGAGACGGTGCCCGTTTCTCTTCCATAGTTTGTCATGGGTTCCCCCGGAGCGCCGGCCGCCTTACTGGGCGTAACCGCTCATTTTCGCCGTCGGGCGCCACGCTCTTCGTAGACGTAGTAGACTAACGGAATGATAAACAGCGTCAACACCGTCGACGCAAAGGTGCCGGAGATCAGCGCGACCGCCAGGCCACCGAACACCGGGTCGACGATCATGACCGCGGTGCCGAGGATGATCGCGAACGCGGTCAGCAGGATCGGGCGCATGCGGGTGATGCCGGCCTGCAAGACCGCGTCGTGCAGGCTGTGGCCGCTGCGGCGGAAATCGAGGATGAAATCGATGAGCAGCAGCGAATTGCGCACCACGATGCCGGCCAGCGCGATCACGCCGATCATCGACGTCGCGGTGAAGTACTGGCCGGCGATGGTGTGGCCCGGCAGGACGCCGATGATGGTGAGCGGAATCGCGCCCATCACGATCAGCGGGATCGCGAACGAGCGGTAGTAACCGACCAGGATCAGATAGATCAACACGATCGCCACGGCAAACGCCGAACCGAGGTCGCGGAACACGTCGAGCGTGAGGCGCATCTCGCCGTCCCAGCGCAGGCTATAGCCGAGCGTGTCGGGATCGGCCATGAAGTACTGCGTGAGTTCGACGCCGCCCGGCAACGGCTGTTGGCGCAGGTGATTCCACATCTTGAGCACCGCGTAGACCTGGCTGGTCGAGCCGAGCTCGCCGGTGACGTAGATCACCGGGCGCTGATCCTTGTGCAGGATCGCCTTGGGCGCGGTGCTGGCCTCGATATCGGCGATGTCGGTGAGCGACACCTGCACGCCGAGGCGGTTAGTGAAGAAGATCTTGCGCAGGTCGGCGCTCGTCACGCGGTCGGCCACCGGGATCTGGAAGCGGATCGGCACCGGCTCTTTTTCGTCCTCGAAGTGCACGGTGCCGACGTCGTAGCCGGCCAAAAATGCCTGCAGCGTCTCGGCGACCTGCGCCGGCAGGATGCCGGCGAGCGCCGCCTTCTCGCGGTTCACGAGGATCCGGTACTGGGTCACGTCGGCGCTGGTGGTGTCGTCGATGTCGACCACATCCGCGGTGGTCGCGAACACCTCGCGCTTAAGCTCGCGGGCGATGCGCCGCAGCGCGTCGTAGTCCGGGCCGTAGAGCTCGGCGAGCAGGGTGGCGCGCACCGGCGGCCCCGGCGGATCCTCGGCGAGCTTGATGATGGCGCCGGTCTCGGCGGCGAGCGCCGCGATCGGCGCGCGCAGCTCCCGGACGATCTCGATCGACGACTTGGCGCGCTGGTGTTTGTCGCGCAGATTGACGCGCAGCTCGCCAACCTCCGGACCGCGCTTCAAACCGGCGCCGCGCAGCAGGCCGTTGAAGTCGGTGATGCCCGGCCCCCCGACCGTCGCCTCGAAGGTCGCGACCTCCGGGTGCGCGCGCACCACGTCGGCGACGCGCCGCATCACGTGATCGGTGTGCTCGAGGCTCGTGCCTTCCGGCAGGTCGACGGTGATATTGAAGGTGTTGGTATTGTTCTTGGGCAGCATCTGGAACAGCACCAGATCGAACGCCGGCATTGCCAGCACCGCCACCAGCAGCACCGCGACCGCGGCGAAGAAGCCGTTGCGTGCGCCGCGGCGCTTGAGCAGCCTCCCCATGGCGGCGGCGTACCAGCGTTCCAGGCGTCCGGGCGGATGTTCGCCGCCGTGCTGGCCGCGCGTCACGTGCAGCCAGCGGTAGGCGGCCCAGGGTGCGACCGTGTAGGCGATCGCCAGCGAGATGATCATCGCCACCGGCACGTTGAACGGAATCGGCTGCATATAGGGCCCCATCATGCCGGTGACCCACAGCATCGGCAGGAAGGCGACGATCACCGTGAAGGTCGCGAGATTGGTCGGTTTGCCGATCTCGTTCACCGCCGCCACGGCGGCCTTCATCCGGTCCACGCCCTTGCGCGTGTAGTGGCGGTAGACGTTTTCGACCACGACGATCGAATCGTCGACCAGCAGACCGAGCGACAGGATCAGCGCAAACAGCGTGATACGGTTGATGCTCTGGCCGGCGAGCATGCCGACCGCCAGGGTGATGAACAGGATCAGCGGAATGGTGATGGTGACGATGCTGGCGGCGCGCCAGCCGAGAAAGGCGACCAGCAGCAGGATCACGGTGCCGACTGCGATGCCCAGGTGCTCGACCAGCACGTTGACCGCGTCGTTGGCGCGCGCGCCGTCGTCGCGCGTGACGTTGACCGCGACGTCCGCCGGAATGAGATCGGGACGGATGCGCTCGAGCTCGGCGAGCACGCGGTCCGCCACCTTGACGGCGTTGGTGCCCTTGAGCTTGGCGATCGCCAGCGTCACGGCCGGCACCTCGATCTCCGGGACGCGCTCGCCGGCATAGGCCGGGCCGTAACCGATGCGGTGCACGCTGTCGATCTCGCCGGGGCCGTCGGTCACTTCGGCGACGTCCTTGAGGAACACCGGCCGGTGGCCGGACAAGGCCACCACCAGGTCGCGCACGTCGTCGGCGGTGCGCAGCATGCCGCCGGCGATCACGGTGCTGACGCGATTGTCCTTGACCAGCGTGCCGGACGGGATGTCGACATTGGTCGCCTCCAGCACGCGCGCGATATCGAGCAGCGTGACGCTGTAGCGCCGCATGCGGTCGAGGTCGAGATTGACGTTGATCTGGCGCTTGCGGCCGCCGTGCACGTAGCTGACGGATACGCCCGCGACGCGCCGCAAGTGCTCGAGCACGTCGTTGGCGATGGCGCGCAGGCGCCGGTCGTCATGCATGTTCGACGCCAGCGAGATCGTCAGGATCGGCACATCGTTGACGTCGACCGGCTTGACCAACGGCTGGCGCGTGCCCGGCGGCATGCGGTCGAGGTTGCTCATGATGCGGTCGTAGAGCTTGACCAGCGAGTCCTCGGGGTCCTCGCCGACGTAGAACTGCACGCTCACCACGCCCAGCGAGTCCATGGCGATGCCGTGGGTGTGTTCGACGCCCTTCAAGCCCTGGAGGATGGCCTCCAGCGGTTTGACGATCAGTTCCTGGACCTCGCGTGGCGTGGCGCCGGGCTTGGCGACGATGATGTTGGCCGCCGGCACCACGATCTGCGGGTTTTCCTCGCGTGCGGTAACGGCGAGCGCCAGCACGCCAGCCAGGAAGGCCAGCAGCATGATCAGCAGGGTCAGTTTGCTGTCGATGAAATAGGTCGTGATGCGGCCGGCGATATTGAAGGGCTCGCCGCCGCGTCGTTCGGCTTTTCTGCGTTCGGCCATGCCCGGATCCTCAGCGCGCGTGTATCGGGCTGCCGTCGTGAACGTCGGCCAGCCCGCCCAGGACCAGCGCCTCGTCGCCGTGCAGCCCGCTCAACACCTCGAGCGACGCGCCGCGCGGCTTGCCGATCTTGACCATGCGAAAGCGCGCCAGCCGGTCCTGAAGGACGAACACCCCCGGCAGGCCGCCGCGCTCGATGAGCGCTGCGCGCGGGATCAGCACGCCGGGCGCACCGGCGGGCGGCTTCGCCACGGCCTGCACCGGCCGCTCCAGCACCGGCAGCTCGAGCGGCGGGCTCGGTGCCGGCGCCTCGCAGGCGGCGAGCGCCGTGCCGAACGCGGAGATCGCGAGCACCATGATCCAGCGCCGCAGGCGCATTTCAAGCTGTCGTGTCGGCCACGGGGGACACGGGGAGCACGGGGAAATCGAACTCACGTTATCACTCCCGTTCTGATATTCTTTTCGCGCGGTACGCTTTTCCATTCTGTTCTTCCCCGTGTCCCCGTCGCTAATCGGTGTTTTTCGAAGTATCAGCTCTCGGGCAGCGCCAGCGTGCCGGTCGCCAGCGCCAGAGCGGCTTCGTTGGTCAGGAGGTTGAGACCGGCGGTGAGCTCCTCGTTGCGCGCCTCGACCAGCACGCGTTCGGCCGTCAGCACGTCGATGAGTATCGTGCGGCCCTCGCCGTAGCGTCGCTCGACCAGCCGCACCGTCTCGCGCGCCTTGTCGACGTTCTTCGCGGCAATGGCGAGGCGGGCGCGGGATTCGTCGCGATCGGCCTGCGCTTGACGGACCTCGGCGCGGATCGTCCGTTCCAGTTGGTGGATGCGCAGCGCCTGGGCGTCGGCGTCGAGGCGCGCGGCGGCCAGGCCGTGGCGGTCGCGGCCGCCGCTCCACAGATTCATGCTCACCACGCCCATGACGCTGTTGGCGTTGTTGTCCAGACCGAACTGATCGTCGTACCACTGACTGCTCGCCACCACGTCGAGCTGCGGCCGGAACGCGGCGCGCGCCGCGTCGACGCCGGCATGCCCGGCCGCGAGCAGGGAATGCGCCGCTCTCAGGTCGATGCGCCGGGCGAGCGCCAGGGACTCGAGGTCCGCGATGCCCCGCGCGTCCGCGCCAGGGGTCGGCGCCTGCCACGCGCTCGGTGTCAGTTCGTCGTCCATGTCCATGCCGATGGCGAGCTTGAGCGCGATCAGCGCCCGGCGTTGGCGGTTGGCGGCCTGCTCGCGCGCGCTCTCCGCGGCGGCCAGGTTCAGCTCGGCGGTCATACGATCGGAAACGACCGTGCGGCCCTGCCGCACCAGACGCGCGGTGGTCGCGGCGTGTTCGCGCGCCGCGGCCACTGCGTCCCCGGCGATGCGCAGGCCTTCGGCCGCCGCCTGGGCGGCACGATACGCGCGGATGACCTCGAAGGCGGTGAGCTCGCGCGCGCGCCGCCACCGGGCCTCGGCCGCCTGGGCGCGCGCCCGGGCCCCGCGGATGCCGGCGTCGATGCCGCCGCCGCGATAGACCGGGAGCCGGAGCGACAGCTCGGTGGCGTGCAGGGTGCTGGCGTCGGGCCGGTTCAGGGCGTCGGCGGTGAAGTCGATCGCGGGATCGACGCTGCGGGTGTAGAGCTTGTCGGCGAAGGCGTCGAGCGGGTTGTCGCTGCGCCGCGCCAGGTAGCGCAGCCCCAGTTCCGGCTGGCGCGCGCCCGCGGCGGCATCGACGCGCTCCTCGGCGGCGCGCGTCTGCGCCTGAAACGCCAGCAGATCCGGGTGATGGGCGAGCGCGTGTTCGAGGCTCTCGTCGAGGCTCAGGCCGCCGGCCGTCAGCGGCGGTGCGAACAACAGACCCAGCGCCAGCAGCACGGGACGGTGACGGCGGTGGCGATGCATTCCGGTTCTCCTTGCTGGATCGGTCCTGTCCCGCCTACGGAAACGGTCGGCAAGTTCCACCGGCGATCAGAACGGCTTCACCACCACCAGGATCACCGCGGCGATCAGTATCACCACCGGCAGCTCGTTCAGCCAGCGGTAGTACACGTGGCCGTGGCGGTTGCGGTCGGCGCGGAAGTCGATTACCAGTTTCATCAGGTACATGTGATAGACCACCAGGGCCGCGACCAGCGCGAGCTTGGCCGTCAGCCAATATCCGGCGAAACCGTAACCCAGCCACAGCCAGGTCCCGAAGCCGAGCGCCAGCACCGCGCTCGGCGTCATGATGCCGTTCGACAGCTTGCGCTCCATGATTTTGAAGCGCTCGCGGCTGACCGTATCCTCGCTCAGCGCGTGGTAGACGAACAGCCGCGGCAGGTAGAACAGCGCCGCGAACCACGTTACCACGAACACGATGTGGAGCGATTTGATCCACGGCTTTATTTCGGGCGATGTTAGCCATAACATAGTCACTTCTTCCTCGTGGTGCCGGTGTGGTCTCAGTGCAGGAACTGCTGCACTGCGTCTTTGAGCCCCTCGAAACCGACCTTGCCCAGCAGGCTCGCGGCGACCGCGCCGTCCGGGCCGATGACGATGCTGCGCGGCAGCTGGGCGACGCCGCCGAAGGCGCGCGCGATGTTCCCGTCCAGATCGAAAGCGACCCGGTAGGGCAGATTCTCGCGCGTGGCGTAATCCAGCACCGCGGTCGGCGGATCGTAGGTCATGGCCACCGCGATGATCTCGAGGCCGCGCGGACCCAGGGCCTCATGGGCGCGCCGCAGCTCCGGCACCTCCTCCAGGCAGGGCGGGCAGCTCAGCGACCAGAACGTGACCAGCACCGGGCGGCCGCGCAACGCGGCGAGGTCGATACGGCTGCCGTCGAGCAAGGTGAACTGAAGTGCAGGTACCGGGCCCGGGTGCCGCCCTGTCCACGCCAGCAGGCCGGCCAGGCCAAGCAGGCCGATGAGCGAAACGACGATGAGGGACTTGCGTGCAGGCATGGCCGCGGCGCCGGGACGGTTCGACGCTATTTTATCGGCTTCGCGGGCGCTTGCCAGCGGGGGGGCGCGAGCCCGCGGCCGGGGGTGACCCGGCCGCGGATGCCGCTCGGTCAGAAGAGGTAGCCGACACTCAGGAACAGGAGCTCGCTGCTGATCACGGTGAACTCGCCCTCCAGGGCGCCGCTGCCGAGATGCCAGCCGACGCCGAGGCCGAAGCTGCCGTCGGTCTCGCTCTTTCTGGTCGCGGGCGTGTCCGGATCGCTCCAGGTGCCACCGGCCTTGCCCTTCAGGTACACGCCGCCTTGCAGCGGGAAGCGGTAGGCGGCGTAGGCGCTGATGGTGGTGATATCCCAGTCGCCGCCGAAATTGGTGTCGCCGTCGACCACCGTGGTCGTGAACTCGCCTTCGATGGATAAGGTGCCGCCGCCCAGATTCTTGGGAATCTGCGCCCCTTGCCCGAGCAGGTGGTAGCCGCCATAGACGCCGATGTTGTACGCCTTGTCGAAGCTCACCGGCGGAATATCGTCGAGATCGACGACGATGAACTTCGCGCCGAGATAGACGCGGTCGCCGGCGAAGTCGGTCACCGGCGGCGCGGCGTGGGCGGTCGTCGCACCCAGCAGCGTGGCGGACAAGGCACCAGCCAGAATGCTTGTTTTGATTTTCATGATTGCTCCTGCGTGATCGGTTGGGGTGTCATGCATCAAACGGAAACCGTTCCTGCCCGGCGCATGCTCCCTGCGGCGATTCGGTGCATCCCGTCGGTGGTTTCATGTAAGCGTTACGCCGGGCGGTGTGCCGGCATGGTAGCAGCAAGCCCGCCCGCGCAAAACCGCCGGCGCGGGCGATTCCGGCCTTTTGTCCCGGACGTCAATCCGTTCGTCCGCGGATGGCGCGATTAGTTCCCCCGCTCCTCCGGCAAGAACAGCGCCTGCAGATCGTTGAGGAAGCGCCGGCCCGTCTCGGTGGGCCGGACATGCTCGGCGGTTCGCTCGATGAGCCCTTTGCCCGCGGCGCGCTCGAGCGCCGGCTCGACGCTGTCCAGGGGCAGTCCGGTGCGTTGGTGAAACAGGCCGGTCTCGAAGCCGTCCGTGAGCCGCAATGCGTTGAGCATGAATTCGAATCCGGCCTCGGCGGGCGTCAGGCGCCGCTCGCCGCCGATCACCGCCGGACCTGCGGCCTTGGCCAGGTACTCGGCCGGCTGCCTAAGCTTCCACAGCCGCGTGATGCCCTCGGCGTCGCTGATCTTGGCATGCGCCCCGGCGCCGATGCCGAGGTAATCGCCGAAGCGCCAGTAGTTGAGGTTGTGCCGGCAGCGCCGCCCGTCGCGCGCATGCGCCGAGACCTCGTAGTGATGGTAGCCGCCGCTGGTCAGCAGGAGCTCGAGCTTCCGCTGCATTTCCCACAGCGCATCTTCGTCGGGAAGCGCCGGCGGTTGGGCGTGAAACAGCGTGTTCGGCTCGAGCGTGAGCTGGTAGAGCGACAGGTGCGCCGGATGCAGGGCCATGGCGGTGCCGAGGTCGCCGAGCGCCTCGTCGACGCTTTGCTGCGGCAGGCCGTACATGAGATCGAAATTGAAATTGTCGAAGCCGGCGCCGCGCGCCGCCTCCGCTGCGCGCAGCGACTCGGCGCGCCCGTGGATGCGCCCGAGCGCGCGCAGCTTAGCGTCGTCGAAGCTCTGGATGCCGATCGACAGACGGTTGACGCCGGCCTCGCGGTAGCCGCGGAAGCGGTCCTGCTCGACCGTGCCGGGATTGGCCTCGAGCGTGATCTCGGCGTCGGCGAGGATCGGCAGCCGCGCGCGCAGCGCCGCCAGCAGCCGGTCGACGGCCTCGGGGGTGAACAGGCTCGGCGTGCCACCGCCCAGGAACACGGTGTGCACCGGCCGGTTCCAGACGCGCTTGTGGTCCTGGTCGAGGTCGGCGATCAGCGCATCGACGTACTCGCGCTCGGAGATCGGGTCGCGTGTCGCATGCGAGTTGAAATCGCAATACGGGCACTTGCGCACGCACCACGGCAGGTGCACGTACAGGGACAGCGGCGGCAGGGCGGAAAATTCAAACATGACGACGGCTCGTTGTGCCGCGCGGGCGGTTTGCGCGCCCCGGCGGGATCGCGAACACACTGCGCGGGGCGCCGGGGAAACCCGTGGCGCGGTTGCGTGCATCCTGAAGACAGCGTTCGTTGCTCGCCATGTGGTGGGCCAGGGTTGTTACCGGACCGTCCGGAGCGCCATCGGGTCGGCGGTTTCCGGCCGGTGCACCGGCCGTGCCACGACGACTATACTCCAGGACGGTCAATACCGAGAGTCGGGTCGCGCGGGCGGCCGGTCCCGGTCGACATGGGACTAGGAGGCCGAACGCCGCGACGCGCCCCCCGCGTTGTGCGCCAGCGGCTGGATGAACTCCGGTTTGCCCAGGTGGAAACCCTGACCGTAGTCGACCCCGATCCCGGCCAGGATGCCGACGCACGCTTCGTCGCCGACGAATTCGGCGACTGTCTGTTTGCCGAGCGCGTGCGCGATATCGTTCATCGCCCGTACCATCGCCTGATCGACCGGGCTGTGGGGCAGGTTCTTGACGAACCGGCCGTCGATCTTGACGATGTCGACCGGCAGGTCCCGGAGATAGGCGAACGACGACATGCCGGACCCGAAGTCGTCGAGCGCCGTGTGGCAACCCAGCGATTGCAGGTTGGAGAGAAAGGTGACGGCGGTATTCATATCGGCGATCGCCGCGGTCTCGGTGACCTCGAAGGTCAGCGCCCGCGGATCGAGCCCGGTGTCGGCCAGCTTTTCCGTGATGATCTCGATGATGCCGCGGCTGGTCAGGGTCTGGGCGGAGAGGTTGATCGTGTATTGCAGCGTGGGTTCGGCGATGCGCTCCGCGGCCAGTTTCTCGATGCTGCGGGAAATCACCCAGCGATCGATGTCGACCGACAGGCCGAAGCGCTCGGCGGTCGGCAGGAACCCGCCGGGCATGATGATCTCGTCGCGCTCGTCGAGCATGCGAATAAGGATTTCGTAGCCGGTGACCTCGCGCGTGCCGATGCGGACGATCGGCTGGCGGGCCAAAACGAAGCGATCGTGCGCGATGGCCTCCTTGATGCGGTGCGACCAGCCCATGTCGAGCGACATGGTATTGACGTCCTTGGCGTCGGCCGGGTCGAATACGTGAATCCGGTTGCGCCCGGCGCGCTTGGCGAGGTGGCAGGCGACGTCGGCTTGCGACATGGCCTCGGCCGGCGACTGGGTCTGCTTGTCGATGACGGCAACCCCGATCGAGCAGCCGACGTCGACCGCCTTGCCGTCGTGCAGGAAGCGATAGCCGGCGATTTGCTTGCGGAACGACTCGGCGAGCTTGTGGACGGCATCGGTCGTGACGTCGAACGCCAGAATCGTGAACTCGTCGCCGCCCAGGCGCACGACCAGGTCGCTCTTGCGCGCCCGCCGGGTGAAGATTCCCGCCACTTCGATCAGCAGCCGGTCGCCGGCGGCATGGCCCATGGTGTCGTTGATGTATTTGAAGTGGTCGAGATCGATATACAGCAGCGCACAGGTGACCTGCTCGTTGCGCTGCACGCGCGCCACGGCCCGTTCCAGCTCGGTCAGGAAATAGGTCCGGTTGTACAATCCGGTCAGGCCGTCGTGCTCGGCCAGGCGCCGCAGATGCTCCATCATCGTTTTGCGTTCACTGATGTTCGCGACCAGCGCGATGTACTTGCGCTGCCCCTCCAGCTCCACTTCGCTGATCTTGATGGCCATCGGGAACAGCGTGCCGTCCTTGCGGCGGCCGACCAGCTCGCCCTCATGGCCCACCAGGCGCTGAATCTCGTTGCGTATCAGGTGCTGCAGGTAGCCGTCGCGCATCTCGGGGTTGTCCGGCAGGACGATTTGGGACATCGAGGTGCCGATCAACTCGTCCTCGGCCCAGCCGAACAGGCGTTCGGCCGCCTGGTTGAGATCCTCGATATGTCCGCGATGATCGCAGGTGATGATGCCTTCGGCGGTGTTGTCGAGTATCGCCCGGATGCGCTGTTCGCGCGATCGGATCTCGACCAGCATGTCCTCGCGCTGCTGTTGCATCTGCTTCTGCTCACTGATGTCCGCCATCATGCACAGATACAGCCGGCGTCCCTGGACGAACATTTCGCTGACCTTGAGCGATACCGGAAGCAGGCTGCCATCCTCGCGCCGGGCCAGCTCCTCGTGCTCGTAATCGAGCATGGCCACTTCCCCGGCCCCGCCGCTGCGTTCGCCCTGGAATCGCGAGAACGCCGGCACCAGGACGCTGAGCGGCTCACCGACGATGGCCGCCGCCGAACGGCCGAACAGCTTCTCGGCGGCCGGGTTGAAGGTCTCGATGCGGTTGCTGTCGTCGATCGTGACGATCGCCTCGACCGCGTAGGTCAGCACCGCCTGGAGATGCTCCTGACGGGTGTGCACCTGGGCGCGCATCGCGTCGAAGGCCTGGATCAGGTCCTGAGTCTCTTGCAGATCGGTCTTCGGCAGTCCGGTATCCGTGTCGCCGGCCGCCTCGGCGCGCAACGCGCGGGCCACGCGCGCGATCGGCCGACGGATCTGCAGCTCGAAGATCAGGACGCCGAGCACGGCGAGCCCCGCGCCGAAGACGACCAGCAACCACAGCGAGGTCGAGATCTTGTCGGCGACCCGCGTCGTCGCTGCGATGTCGCTGGCGGAATCCCAGGCGACGGACTGTTCGATCTCGCGCAGCGTTTCCCAGAGTCCGACGAACAGCGGCTGGACATGGTCGCGCAACAGCGGGACGTCGGAACGCCAGCGGTCGGAGGAATAGATGCGCATCACCTGGCGATAGGCCTCGAACCATTTCCGGTGCTGAACGCGGATTCTTGGCAGGGCGTCGCTTTGCTGGAACTCGAGCCGGTTCTGGGCGGCGAGCTCTTCGAGGCGCTTCATGTTGAGGTCGACGCGCTCGGCGAACAGCCCCACCACCGACGCCTGAGCCCGCATGCCGACCTCCGGCGTGACCGAGAAAATGCCGAAGCGGTTGGCGACGTAAAGGCGGAAGGCGCCGATGATGCGCACCCAGGAGTAACGGATATCGGCGAACAGCCGGTAGATCTCCGCCTGGACCGGGTCGTCGCCGCGGTCGCGCGCCTCGTCCATGGACAGCGACGTCAACGAGATGATCTCGTCGGCGCCCGGCTGCATGGCGTCCATCATGATGGTCATCGCCGGAAACAACTTGACCGGATCGGCGCGCACGTCGAGCAACTCGGCCACCCGGCTGCGCATGACCTTGGCCTGTCTCACAAATCGACGCGCGTCGATACGGATCAGGGAGAGTACCTGGACGTCGTCGGCCAAGCGCTGTGTGTTTCGGGTCAAGTCATCGATTTCGCCGAGCACGGTCTCGCGCGCCGCCGCTGTCGGAACCAGCAGGTAACCGTGGAGCGAGTTCTCGATATACCAGAGGTCGTTGCCCAGGTCGCGTACCCGCTGCGAGATCTCCTGCCGGTCGGCGAGATTGACGGCATTGGTGGCGGCCGCGCCCCCGACGTAGTGGTTGGCCAGCCAGGCGGCCGCGCCCAAACCGACCACGAACAGCACGGCCGAATAAACGTAGCGACCGAGCAGGCTGTGGATACCCAGCCGGTCGTGCCAGTTGCGCGGGCGCCGAACGGCCGCGGGTGCTGCCTGGCGGCCGCTGTCGTTTCGGGGGGTCCCTGCGTCGTGCACCGGCAAAACCTCAGGGCTGCGCCCGATCTTGGCTCACCCACAAGCAGAGCACAAACTGTGCCAGGGTGCGGCCGGCGGCCGTCCGCATGCCCGTGCAGCGCTGCGGGGAGTCCCGGCCCGGCTGGCGGACACGCGCGCTTTTCCGGGGTCAGCCAGTCCGGGATGTGCCCAGGGCCGCCACCAAGCAGCGCAGCGCCTGGCCGCGGTGGCTGCGCGCGTTCTTGGTTTCCGCGGGCAGTTCGGCCGCCGAGCAGTCGTGGGTGGGCACGAAGAAAACCGGGTCATAGCCGAAGCCGTTGACGCCGCGCGGTTCGAACAGGATGCGGCCCTCCCAGGCACCCTGGCAGATGAGCGGTGTCGGATCGGCGGCGTGGCGCAGGTAGACCAGCAGGCACTGGAAGCGCGCGCCGCGCTCGCGTTCCGGGACCTGGTCGAGATCGTCGAGCAGCTTGCGCAGGTTCTGCGCGTCGCTCGCACCGACGCCGGCGTAGCGCGCCGAATAGATGCCGGGCGCGCCGTCCAGCGCGTCGACCTCCAGGCCGGAGTCGTCGGCGATGGCCGGCAGCCCGCTCAGCCGGGCGGCGTGGCGCGCCTTGATCAGCGCGTTCTCGACGAAGGTCAGGCCGGTCTCGTCGACCTCCGGCACCGCGAACTCGGACTGCGGCACGACCTCGAGGTGCAGGTCGGCGAGCAACTGTCCGAACTCACGCGCCTTGCCGGGGTTGTTGCTGGCCAGCACGATGCGGTGCGCGGCGGCGGTCACGCGTCGATGCCGAGTGCGGCGCGCTGGTGCGCGATCAGGTTGCGGATCCCGGCCTGGGCGAGCGCGGTCATGGCCTGCATCTCCTCGAGCGAGAAGCTCGCGCCCTCGGCGGTGCCCTGGATCTCGATGAAGCCGCCGGCGTCGTCCA
>DASWHF010000157.1:0-52541 GCA_036393295.1 Acidiferrobacterales bacterium | reverse complement strand
TATGATCAAGAAACGGGGTTACATTATAACTGGCATCGGTATTATGATCCGAAGTTGGGGCGGTATATCAGCAGTGATCCGATTGGGTTGGATGGAGGGTTGAATTCCTACCTCTATGCAAATGCCAACCCCAGTCGATTTGTTGATCCATTCGGTCTGTACGGCTCGATATGGGATATGTTCCCCACGCCTGCCTGGCCAGAGATTGATCGCGACATCAAGCGAATAAAGGCTGTAGCCAAGGAAGCAGGTCAATGCATTCTGTGTACAGCCGAATGTAGTTTACCAATCGGTATTCAATCCATCGCGGAAGATATTGCTATCCGCGCGACTGAACGAAAAGCAGAAGAGCTAGCGGAAGAGGCTGCAAGACAGGGCCGCGCGTTTCCGAAAAAATGGGTCAAACGAGTTATACAGGTAGCCAAGCACTGGGGCGGAGTCGGGACGATCATTGCTGTGGCTGATTGTGCCATCGAATGTGTCGACAAATAACTTACGGGCCCTAGCAGCGAAAGCCTCGCTGGTCTAGTCATCGTAATCAATATGCAAAAACTATGAATTGGAAGAAAGAACATACAATTGCATTACTGTTGTTTGCAATATTTCTGTCGGGAATCATTAAGATTTCCTGGCCCGACTTCTATGCAGCGTACTTTATTCGTGGAGAATCCTTTGGTGCCGACGATCTATTCAGTATTTTAGCTAAGTTAGCCATTGCAGTTGCCGCTACTGTTGCAGTCTATCTCATTGCCAAACCTAGAAACGACAAAAGGGACTAACAAGGATTAAAGAGGATTAAAAGGATTAACGGGTCGGGTCGGACCTCCCTAACCCCCTGACCCAAAACCCAAACCCCGGCAATTCCGCCCGCGCTATCGCGCTTAAATCGTAAGCGTCCAGTAAACCGCACCCTACAAAACACTACCCCGAACACCTAGTCTACCCATCTTCTCAACCGAAGGAGATGGTCATGGTCAGACGTTCACCCACACAAATGATCATTAACTAAAGGGGTCGGAGTCTGACGTTTCCCCAAGATAAAGATTTAAGATACACCGTTCACGGCCTTGGCCGCCAAAACGAAGGAAAGCCGTGAACTCTGATATATTTGATGAGGCACCCCGACACGACCACGAGGAACGCACCATGCCCAAGGCCGATCTCAAACAAGCTGCCCACGAGTTGATCGACAAACTGCCCGAGAACGCCACCTGGGACGATGTGGTCTACGAGATGGTCACGCGCCGCGAGATCGAGCTCGGCCTTCAGGACAGCGACGCCAGCCGCACGATACCGGTCGAGGACGTGGCCAAAGAGTTCGGCCTTAAGGCATGAAGGTCCACTGGACCGACTGCGCCAAACGGCGCTTGCGACTGATCCACGATTACATCGCCCACGATGCACCCCGCGTGGCTCCGCAGGTCGTCGAACGGCTTCTCCAACGCTCCCAACAGATCGGCACCGCCCCCTACACCGGACGCCAGGTCCCGGAATACCGGCGCGACGACCTGCGCGAAGTGCTCAGAACGCCCGTATCGCATCATCTACCGCATCCTGCCCGATCGCATCGACGTGATCAGCGTGATGCACTACCGGCAACTGCTGCCGGAGGATCTCGCCAAACTTCCCTGACCACGCCTACGCGGGCGTCACCGTGCCGTCGAGAAAAAGGAGTCGCTACCGTTCAATCTCACCCGGCGCATTCATAGAGCGTCAGTACCCAGCTATCCGCGGCGATGTCGTGGCGCAGGATGTAACGGCCGCCGTCATCGCCGCGCACTTTGAAATAGCGGTGGTCCGGCGCCAGCCAGCGGTCGAGGATTTCCTCGACCGCCACGGCCCGTTCCCCGAGCCAGAAGCGGCGCGGCTCCTGCTCACCGCGGTAGCCGGCATAACACTCGACGCGCACCGCTAGATCGGGAGTGCTCATGGGTTCTCGGGTCTGTCGATATGGCAATCTCCGTTGCGCGGCGCGGTGTCCAGCAGTTCGGGAAAATCCTTGCGGAACATGCCGCCAGTATCGCGCCGGCTGCGGGCGCTGTCACGGCGCGCTACACTGCGAACATGCAAGCTCCGGTCAAACACCGTTCCGCCGGTATCGTGGTGGTGCGCCGCGCGGATGGCGCCTGGCGGGTGTTGATCCTGCGCACCTATCGGAACTGGGACTTCCCCAAGGGGCTCATCGAGCCTGGCGAGGAACCGCTGGCCGCCGCCACGCGCGAAACGCGCGAAGAGAGCGGCCTCACCGACCTCGACTTCCGCTGGGGCCAGGGTTCGATCGATACCGGGATGTACGGTAACAACAAGATCGCGACCTTTTTCCTGGCTGCCACCCGGACCGAAGCGATCGAGCTGCCGGTGAACCCGGAGCTCGGTCATCCCGAGCACAATGAATATCGCTGGGCGGGCTTCGACCAGGCCCGGCGCCTGCTGCCCAAGCGGCTCGCGCCGGTGCTCGACTGGGCCGGGCAGAGGCTCGACAATGCAGCGACGACGGAAAAGGGATAGTCGCTCGCGCCGCGGCCGCGGCGTTGCGTCCGCCAGACGATCGGCGGCTGACACGCGATGGCACGCTTGACGCTCATCACCATTCCGGTACACTCGAACCATGCACCATTTCTCGCACACCGTAAGCAGCGGCACCCAGATGAATCGAGCCATCTGGCTGGTACCGTGCGCGCCGGTGTGCCTCGGAGGAAGCGTTTAAGCGATAGTTAATCTTTAAATCGCCGAATTGACCGAAGGCCACAGAGCGCGAGTTCTGTGGCCTTTTTCGTTTTGTCGTTGCCAAGGAGAAGAAGAAATGTCCGTACCCGCCGCCTATCTCGCCGTGGTGCTGATCTGGTCCACCACCCCGCTCGCCGTGAAGTGGAGCGCCGACGGGGCGGGTTTCCTGCTGGGTGCGCTGGCGCGCATGGGGCTGGCGGCGGCGCTGTGCCTGGCGCTGGTGGTGGCGCTGCGCGTCGGGCTGCCGTGGCACCGCGAGGCGCGCCGCGCCTACGCCACCGGCGCGCTCGGCGGTTACGGCGCAATGCTGTGCGTCTACTGGGCGGCGCAATACGTCCCCTCGGGGCTGATCTCGGTGCTGTTCGGGCTGTCGCCGCTGGTGACGGCGCTGCTGGCCGGGCCGCTGCTGGGCGAGCGCGCGCTCTCGCCGGCCAAGCTCGCCGGCATGGCCTTCGGCCTCGCCGGGCTCGCGACGATCTTCGGCGCCGGGGCGGCACTCGGGCCGCAGGTGGTGGCGGGGCTGGCGGTGCTGTGCCTGGGCGTGGTGCTGCACTCGCTGGGGCTGGTGTTGATGAAGCGCCACCGCGGGGGCCTGCCGAGCCTCACGCTCACGAGCGGCACGCTGCTGGTGATCACGCCACTGTACCTGCTGACCTGGCTGGTCTTCGACCCGCGCGTGCCGGCGGACGTGCCGCCGCGGGCGCTGGCGAGCATCGTCTATCTCGGCATCGTCGGCTCGGTGGTGGCGTTCACGCTGTTCTTCTACATGATCCGCCACGTCTCGGCCGCCAGCCTGGCGCTGATCACGCTGGTCACGCCGGTGCTGGCGCTGCTGCTCGGCGCCGCCATCGAGCACGAGCCGATCGGGCCGCGGGTCTGGGCCGGCACAGCGCTGGTGCTCGCCGGGCTGGCGATGAGCCAATGGGGTGGCAGACTGACGCGGAGGCTGCCGGTACGTGCCGAATGACGGGGTGGGTTCAAGCCGCTCTGACCGGGCAACGGCGGAAGAAGGGACCGTCATTGCGAGGCCCGCGCAGCGGGCCGTGGCAATCTCCGTTTGGCGCTCAGGGCGTTCATGGAGCTTGCCACGGGCGCTACGCGCCCTCGCAATGACAGGCGCCTCTTTAATGCCCGGCGCGGGCATGGCACAGTGGCGGCGGGCGCGAATCATGGGGAGGTGAGGCGTGATCGAAGTCGACGCGCTGGTCGTGCGCAATTTCCTGATCGCGCTGCTGATCGGCGCGCTGGTCGGGATCGAGCGCGAGAAGCACAAGGTCGCCGAGGGCGACATTACCTTCGGCGGCCTGCGCACCTTCATCCTGTTCGCCGAGGCCGGCGCGGTGGCGGCCTGGTTGTCGCAGCATATCGGCTCGCCGTGGATCTTCATCGCGACCGTCGCGGCGGTCGCGGTGTCGGTGGTCGCGGCCTTCGTCATGGAAAACCGCGTGCGGCCGGACGCGCTCGGCCTCACCACCGAGATCGCCGCGATCACGGTCTGCCTGCTGGGCGGCGCGGTCATGTACGGCTACGCGGTGCTGGCGGTGGCGCTGGCGATCCTCACCTCGGCGGTGCTGGCCTTCAAGCAGCCGCTGCACGGGCTGGTCGCCAAGCTCGGCACCGACGACATCTACGCCGGGCTCAAGCTGCTGATCGCGACCTTCATCGTGCTGCCGCTGCTGCCGACCGAGCCGGTCGATCCCTGGCGGGCGCTCAACCCGTCCACGCTCTGGCTGCTGGTGATATTCATTTCCGGCCTGTCGCTGATCGGCTATGTCGCGGTGCGCTGGCTGGGCGCGGCGCGCGGCATGGCGCTGACCGGCATCACCGGCGGCCTGGTGTCGTCGACCGCCGTGAGCCTGACCTTCGCCCGCCAGAGCCGCGCCGAGAAGCACGCGCTGGCCGGCGAGATCCTCGCCGCCGGCATCCTGCTCGCCTGGGTGGTGATGTTCGCGCGCGTGGTGGTCGAGGTCGCGGTGGTGAATGCGCCGCTGGTGCTGCGCGTGCTGGTGCCGTTCGCCGCCATGGGCATCGCCGCCGCGGCCTTCGCCGGCGTCTTTTACTGGCGCGCGCACCACGCCGGCCGGCGCGTGCCGCCGGCGCCCGACGAGGTGCCGCTCAAGAATCCCTTCAGCCTGACCGCGGCAACCCGGTTCGGGCTGATGTTCGCGGTGGTGCTGCTGCTGGTGAAGTTCGCCGAGCGCTATCTGAGCACCGAGGGCCTGTACATCGTCGCGGCGGTCGCCGGGCTCACCGATGTCGACGCCATCACCCTGTCGATGGCCAACTACGCCCGCCAGGGCGGCGACGCGGAAACCGCCGCCGCGGCCATCACCATCGCGACGCTCAGCAACACCGTGGTGAAATGCGGGCTGGTCGTGGGCCTGGGCAGCCGGGCGCTGCGCGGCCGCTTGCTGGCGGCGACCGCGACGATCCTGATCATCGGCCTCGCGGCCTTGTGGTTCGTCTGAGGAACGAGACCGCCCACGTCGGGGATTCAAC
Organism: Acidiferrobacterales bacterium; assembly: GCA_036393295.1. Lineage (GTDB taxonomy): Bacteria > Pseudomonadota > Gammaproteobacteria > Acidiferrobacterales > UBA6901 > DASWHF01. The sequence continues at coordinate 47,315 of DASWHF010000157.1, read as the reverse complement.
CCTTCTCGACATTGACGGCGGAGGCGCGCGGGCTCTTGAGCACGCTCGACGCCATGGCGACGCCCTGCTCCATGAACGCGCATGGCGTGTGGCGCCGGCCTCCACAACTTGGGGTCACAAATTGTGACCTCAAGTCTTTGACTACCCCGGCCGCCGCAACGGCGGATTGTAGCGCAGCACGGCCGTGATCGGCAGGTGGTCCGAGGTACCCTTGCGGGTGCGCTTGTCGAAGGGCCGCGGGCGCCGGCTGGGCGTGGCGACCAAGGGGTCCTGAAAGATGGCGACGCTGTCCAGGTCGAGGTGCAGGCCGGCGCCGCTCACCAGGCCGCGGCTGGCGACCAGCTGATCGAGGACCTGGTAGCGGTTGGGGATCTTCACGCCGCTGCGCAGCGCGGCCAGATAATAGCTGCCGGTGTCGGGCTGCGGCAGGAAACGCCACATCGGGTTGTAGAGGAACACCGGCCGGGCGCGGTAGTCGGCGGTCTCGCGGTCGAAACGGTCGATGCCGTTGAGCACGCCGATCACGCGCGTCAGATCGCGCGCCGCGTTCAGATGATCGACCACGCTACGATCGGCGGGCTCGTCGTTGAAATCCCCGAGCACCAGGACCTTGGCCTCCCAGCGCTCCAGCACCGGTTGCAGGTCGTCGCGGTCGCGCAGCGCCTCGTACTCGCGCGCGCCGAGCTTGACGTGCGCCTGCACCAGATGGGCGATGTTCTCGGCCACGGCGATGCGCAGCGGCTCGGACTCGTAGCGGCCGAGGCGCCGCGACGGCCAGTGGCCGGCGATCACCACCAGGGTCTCGCCGGTCTCGCGGACCTCGAACACCGCTTCGAAGATGTCGCGGGTCGCGTAGCGCAGGTGCACGGTGTGCGAGCGCCGCGCCGTGAGCGCGAGCTTGCGCCGGTCGTAGGCCAGGGCCACGTCAATGCCGCGCAGGTCCTGGGTGCCGGCGGGGTCCTCGGCCACCGTGAGCGCGGGATTGCCGATCTCCGCGACCAGCGCGGCGAGCAATTCATCCTTCTCGATCTCGGCGACCGCGAGCAAATCGGGACCGGCGCCGCCGTGCGTGGCGCGCAGCGCCTCGGCCAGGTTGCGCTTCTTGGCGGCGAACACCTCCTCGGTCCAGCCGTGCGCCGCCGTGTACTCGAAGTCGCGCGAAATCGGATCGTCGTCGGTGTCGAAGAAATTCTGCAGGTTCCACCACGTGACGTTGATCTGCCCCATGTCCCGGTCTCCCTGTTATGGACAGGGGTCATGAAAACCCGGCCGGAAGCGGATGACAAGACCAGAATCTGGTGTATTCACGCAATACGGAGATTGCTTCGCTTCGCTCGCAACAACGGCGAGCGATTTCCTAGGCGCGCTCGGAGTGATATTCCTTATAAGTATTCTTGCCGCACTTCTTGGCCTCGTACATGGCGAGGTCGGCGTGGTTGACCAGCGTCTCGGCGTCATGGCCGGACTGCGGGAAGTGCGCGATGCCGATACTCGCAGTGAGCTTGAGGCCCACGTCCGCCGACACCGCGACCTGGCCGAGTCCGTGCAGGATCTTCTCGGCGACGCGCCCGGCATGGTAGGGCGCGATGTCGCTGAGCAGCACGACGAACTCGTCGCCGCCGAGTCGCGCGACCGTGTCGCTGCCGCGCACGCTGCCGGTAAGCGCCTCGGCGGCCGACTGGATGACGCGATCGCCGATCGCATGGCCGAGGGTGTCGTTGATGCGCTTGAAGCTGTCGATGTCCACAAACAGCACCGAGAAGCCGGCCGAACGCCGCCGCGCGCTGGCCAGGGTCTGGCGCAGCTGGTCGAAAAACAATGCGCGGTTCGGCAGGCTGGTGAGCGGGTCGCGGGTCGCAAGCTTGGCCATCTGCTGGTAGAGGCCGCTCAACTGATCGCTGGTGCGGTGCAGGCGCCGCAGCAGCACCGAAAAATACAGCGGCAGCGCGATCAGACCGATCAGCAGGCCGCTCACGGCCCACGGCCGGTCGAGCCAGTACGGACTGTAGAGCGCGGCCATGGCGAAGCCGACCAGGCTCGCCGCCATCGCGGTATAGAGATAGGCCTGGCCGTAACGCAGGCCGTTGCCGACGATGATCCACAGGTAAATCGGATAGAACATCTCGCCGACGCCACCGAGCATCGCCATCAGCACGCTGGTCGTGCCCAGATCTCCGGCCAGCCCGACGAGACGCCGCAGCGGCGAGGCATCAGGCCGCCACAGAATCATCCCGAACAGACCGACGGAGACGCCGAGATAGCTGAGCGTAATAACCGGAGCCGTTTCGGCGCCGGGCGACAGCCACCCGTTGGCGGCGCCGACGAACATGAATACCGTGACCAGGGCCGCAACCGCGATGCGGATCAGCGCCTGTTCATGTTCGCTGTCCGGCCGCCGGCGGACACGCTCGCACAAGGTCGCGCTAAGCATCATGCAGCGACCCTCCGGCCGGCACCGGCGCCATGACGCCGCCCGGTGCCTGAGGCGGCATTCGCGTCGCCCCGATCCGATACGCGTGCGCCGGCCGCGCAGGCAACAGCCGCCGCCTGCGACCGCGGGTGCGCCGACTGCGCCTCCCTGGCCGTGGTGTAAGCACGTACCGTAATGAGCATGACTTTCGACTTACCGCCCGTGTCCGCGACCGCCGTGCGGCGATTGTTCTAACGGCCGCGAACCGGGTGACGTTCTTCTTTATTGAGCGAGGGCCAAACCTTCGCCGCGTGGATCACTCGCCGCTTCCACACGGCCAGCGTTCTTATACCACACTATCGCCTGCATGTTGCCATAGGGGCGGTCGACGGCCTGAAGGTGGTGGCCGAGCCGGCCGAGCTGCTCGACCTCCGCCTCGGCGTAGGCGCCGGGCTCGTAATAGACCGTGTCCGGGAGGTACTGGTGATGGAAGCGCGGCAGCGCCAGCCAGTCCCGGACACCGCCGCGGTGATGCAGGAATTCCAGCGAGGCGAGCAGGACCATGGAAATAATGCGGCTGCCGCCGGGCGTGCCCAGGATCACGACCGCGTCCGGGCTCTCCAGGAAGGTCGGGGTCATGCTCGACAGCGGCCGCTTGCCGGGCGCGATGGCGTTGGCCGCGTTGCCGACCAGGCCGTAGGCATTGGGCACCCCCGGCTTGGCGACGAAGTCGTCCATCTCGTTGTTGAGCAGCACCCCGGTGCCGGGCGGCATGAAACCCGAGCCGAACAGGGTGTTGAGGCTGAGCGTGACGGCCGCGCGGTTGCCGTCGCGGTCGATGATGGAGAAATGCGTGGTCTGCGTGCCCTGCTCCCGGGTCGGCATCAGCGGCGGGATCTGCCACTTCGGCAGGTCGATCTCGCGGCCGAGCTCGGCGGCGTAGCGGCCGCCGGTGAGCCGCGCCACGTCGACCGTGACGAAATCGGGATCGCCGAGATGGCGCGCGCGGTCGCGGTAGGCGAGCTTCATGGCCTGGATGATCAGGTGATCGCGACGGGTGCGGTGCATGGGATCGAGCGAGTACGGAGCGAGCAGATTGAGCATCTGCACCAGCGCCACCCCGCCCGAAGACGGCGGCGGCGCCGACACCACGCGCACACCGCGGTAAGTGCCTACTATCGGCGTGCGCTCGACCACGGAGTACTCACGCAGGTCACGGCGCGACCAGATGCCGCCGGCCCGGCGCACGCCCTTCACCAGGCGCCGCGCGACCGGGCCGGTGTAGAACCCATCGCGCCCCTTCGCCGCGAGGCGCTCCAGGGTGTCGGCCAGGTCCGGCTGCTTGAGCATGAAGCCGGGCGCCGGCGGGAAGCCGTCGTCGAGAAACACCGCGGCGGCGGCTGGCGAGGAGGCGAGCGCCGCGCGCCGTGCCTCGGCCATTTGTGTAAAGCGCTCCGACACCGGAAAGCCCTCGCGTGCGAGGCGTATCGCCGGCGCCAGGCTCTGCCCGAGCGGCAGGCGGCCGTAACGGCGCGCAAGGTAATCGAGCGCGGCCGGCGTGCCGGGAATGGCGGCGGCGAGCGGCCCGTCCAGCGACAGCCGCGGCACGACCTCGCCGTCCTTGTCGAGGTACATGCCGGCGCGCGCCTTGAGCGGTGCGCGCTCGCGACCGTCGATCATGACCTCGTAGGTATCCGAGGCGCGGTGCAGCAGCCAGAAGCCGCCGCCGCCCAGGCCCGAGTTGGCCGGCTCCACGACCGCGAGCGTGGCGGCGACCGCGACCGCGGCGTCGAAGGCGTTACCGCCCTGGGAAAGGATTTCGTGACCGGCGCGGGTGGCGAGCGGATGGGCGCTGGCGATCGCCGCGGCCGGCAGGCGCGGCGCCTCGGCCGCGGCTGCGGCGAACGAAACGACCAGCGCGAGGAATACGAACAGGAATCGGCGCATCCGCCGAAAGATACCGATAGAGCGGGCTGCGCTCAACCGGTAAAACGGCGGATGGCCGCGCCGGCCTCAACCGGTCTTGCGCATCAGCTCCTGGTACTTGGCATAGAGCTGGTCGCGGCTCTCGACGACCTCGGGGTCATTGATGATGCAGTCCACCGGGCAGACCTCGACGCACTGCGAGGTGTCGTAGTGGCCGACGCACTCGGTGCACAGCTTGGAATCGATGACGTAGATCTCCTCGCCCTGGGCGATGGCGCCGTTCGGGCACTCGGGCTCACAGACATCGCAATTGATGCACTCGTCGGTAATCAGCAAGGACATGGCGAAAGACCCCAAAAAACGATGGAAATGCTGCGCTTATATTAGCGTATTTTGGATTGCAGCGCAGCCTGCACCGCCGGGTGCACGAACTGCGACACATCGCCGCCGAGCAGCGCGACCTCCTTGACCAGCGACGCGGAAATGAACATCTCGCCCTCCCCCGGGGTCATGAAGACCGTCTCGATCTTCGGGTCCAGGCGCCGGTTCATGCCGGCCAGCTGGAACTCGAACTCGAAATCCGAGACCGCACGCAGGCCGCGCAGCACGACCTGGGCACGGTTCTGCCGCACGCATTCGATCAACAGGGTATCGAAGCCGACGACTTCGACCGACGGCAGGTCGGCCAGCACCGAGCGCGCCAGCGCGACGCGCTCGGGGAGCGTGAACAGCGGCTTCTTGGCCGGATTGGCGGCAACCGCGACCACCACCCGGTCGAACACCCGGGTCGCGCGCCGGATCAGGTCGCTGTGGCCGTTGGTGATGGGATCGAAGGTCCCCGGGTACAGAGCGGTGATATTCATACTTGCTCCTCTGTTGTAGTCGACACCGCGCAACAGGCCGCTGCATACGCCACGGGGGTCACGGGGAACACGGGGAAAATGACTTCATTTCGAGGCATCACGCTTGGCTTGCCAACTCAATGAACGGGCGCGGTCCAAACTCGATTTTTCCCAGTGTTCCCCGTGTCCCCCGTGTCCCCCGTGGCGATTTGCTGTTTCAAACTTGGCCGGACGCCGTCACTCGCGCCAGATGATACCCCACTTGCCCTGCGGTTTTACTACGCGTCAGCGTCCAGCCGGGCGGCAGCGGCGGCGCCACACCCTCGGGGGTCTCGAGATAGACCAGGCCGCCGGGCGCGACCCAACCGCGCTCGGCCAGCAGCGCGCAGGCCGGCGCCAGCAGGCCCGACCGGTAGGGCGGATCGAGGAACACGATGTCGAACGGCCGGGCCGGTCCGCGCAGCCAATCGAGCACATCGGCCTCGACCAGCCCGGCGTGCTGCGCCTCGAGCACCGCCAGATTGGCGCGCAGCGCCGCGACTGCCCCGGGGTCGCTCTCGACGAACACCACCTCGGCGGCGCCGCGCGACAGCGCCTCGAGCCCGAGCGCGCCGCTGCCGGCGAAGGCGTCCAGGCAGCGCGCGCCCGGGAGGTAGGCGGCCAGCCAGTTGAACAGGGTCTCGCGCACCCGGTCGGGCGTCGGCCGCAGGCCGTCGCGCTCCGGGAATCCGAGCCGCCGGCTGCGCCAGCGGCCGCCGATGATGCGCAGCGTCCCCGCCGGCCGCGGGCGCTTATCTGCCGCCACCCACGATCACCGTGACCATGCGGCCGGGATCGACGCGGCGCTGGAAGGCGTCGCGGATCTGCTCGACGGTCACCGCCTCGACCTTCGGAATGAAATCGTCCAGGTAGCTCAGCGGCAGTTGGTAGAAGCCGATCACCGCCAGGTAGTCGGCGATCTTGCGGTTGCTGTCGATGCGCAGCGGGAAACCGCCGGTGATGTTCTTCTTGGCGGCCTCGAGCTCCTGCGCGGTCGGCCCGTGCTCGACGAAGTTCGCGACCGTCTCGCGCAGCACCTTGAGCGCCTGGTCGCGCTGGTCGTTGCGGGTCTGCAGGCCGATGATGTACGGCCCCGGCTTGCGCATCGGGAGGAAATAGCTGTAGGCGCTGTAGGACAGCCCGCGCTTCTCACGAATCTCCTCGGAGATGCGCGACACCAGCCCGCTGCCGCCGAGGATATGGTTGCCGACGTAGAGCGGAAAGTAATCGGGATCGTCGCGCGTGAGAACCGGCTCGCCGAGAAAAATATGCGACTGGCTGGACGGGTGCACAGTGCGGTCGACGCCGCCGTTCGGCCCTTGCGCCGCCGGGACCGGCGGCAGCGGCGGCGGCGGCTCGCCGGCCGGCAGGCCGCCGACCAGCGCCCGCGCGATCTTGCGGGCGGTGCCGACGCTGACGTCGCCGATCATGGCCAGCACCGCGTTGTGGCCGACGTAGTAGCGCCGATGGAAGGCCAGCAGGTCGTCGCGGGTGATGGCGCTGAGTCCGCGCTCGGTGCCGGCCGGATCGGCCGCGTAGGGATGATCGCGGTACAGCACCTCGTAAAACCGCTTGCTCGCCAGGCTGCCCGGCGATTGCTGTTGCTGCTTGAGGCCGACCAGCGCGCGCTGGCGCTCGCGCTCGAGCACGTCCTCGGGGAAGCTCGGCGCGGTGAGGATGCGCGCCATCACGTCCAGCGCCCGGCTGCGCAGTGGCGTGTCGCTGAGCGTGCGCAGGCCGAGCATCGCCATGTCGCGCTGGCTGTCGTTGCTGAGCTCGGCGCCCAGGCTCTCGAGCGCTTGCGCGATGGCGTCGGCGTCCAGGTCGCCGGCGCCGTCCTCGAGCAGGGCGTTGGTCATCATCGCCAGGCCGCTCTTGCCCGCCGGGTCGCGCGCCGCGCCGGCGTCGAACACCACGTTCACCTGCAGTATCGGCAGCTCGCGCGCCTCGACAAAATACACGCGCGCGCCGTTGCCCTCGGTCCAGTGATGGATCTTCGGCGTCGCCCAGGCGGGCGCTGCGACGACGAACGCCAAGATCGTCACAGCCGCGCCGGCGATGCGACGCCACGTGCCGACACCGGCGACGAAAGGCATTAGCCACGGGGGGCACGGGGAACACGGGGAAAATTCCGGGTTTGTCCGTGCCACCTTGGCATCATTGCCGACAATCAGTCGATCATTCATTTTCATCTTTCCCCGTGTCCCCCGTGACCCCCGTGGCAGAATTTTCCCATTCTCATTGCCGAGCTGACACTCACCGGACACCGTGGCCTCCCATCGGCGCGGGCGCCGGGCGCTTTTTGCCGGACAGCGGCTGCGGGTCCAGGACGGCGACCGTGCGGTTCCCGGCGACCAGGTACTTCTTCGCCACCGCCTGCACCTGCTTGGCCGTCACCGCGCGTATGCGCTTGACGTATTCGTCCATCAGGTGCCAGTCGAGCCCGACGGTCTCGAGCGTGCCGATCTGCATGGCCTGGTAGAACACCGAGTCGCGGCCGTAGACCTCGGACGCCACCACCTGCGCCTTGACGCGGTCGAGTTCCTCGCCGGTCACCGGCTCGGCCTGGAGGCGCTCGATCTGGGCGAGGATCGCGGCCTCGAGATCGGCGATGCTGCGGCCGCGAGCCGGCGTGCCGCTGAACAGCACCTGCACCGGATCGCGCGCATACGGCCGATACTCGGCGTCGGCGCCGGCGGCGATCGCCTGGCCGCGCACCAGCTCGCGCGCGAAGCGCGCGCTGTTGCCGCCGTCCAGGACGCCGGTCAGGACCTGCAAGGCATACGGCTCCCAGTCCGGCCCGTCGCCGCGGATCCGGGTGGCGTGGAATCCCATCAGCAGGCTCGGCACCTCGGCCGGCGCGCCGACGCGCACCCGCCGCTCCTCGCGCTGCGGCGGCTCCGGCTCGGGCTGGGTCGCGTCGAGGTCGCGGCGCGGCACCGGGCCGAAGTACTGGCGCGCCAGCGCGAAGACCTCGCGCGGCCGCACGTCGCCGACCACCACCAGCGTGGCGTTGTTGGGCGCGTAGAAGCGCCGGTACCAGTCGCGCAGATCGTCGAGGGTGATGCGCTCCAGGTCGCGCATCCAGCCGATCACCGGATGCCGGTAGGAATGGGTGGTATAGGCGGTCTCCATGAAGCGCTCGTAGAGCAGACCCTCGGGTTGATCGTCGGTGCGCAGCCGGCGCTCCTCCATGACGACCTGGATCTCCTTGCGTACCTCCCCGGGGTCGAGCAGCAGGTTCTGCATGCGATCGGCCTCGAGCTCGAAGCTGACCTTGAGGCGGGATTTCTCCAACTGCTGGAAGTAGGCGGTGTAGTCGCGGCTGGTGAAGGCGTTTTCGCGCCCGCCGTTCTCGGCGACGATGCGCGAGAACTCGCCGGCCTTGTGGTTCGCGGTGCCCTTGAACATCAGGTGCTCGAGCACGTGCGAGATGCCGGTCAGCCCCGCGGGCTCGTCGACGCTGCCGACCCGGTACCAGATCTGCGAGACCACCACCGGGGATCGATGGTCCTGCTTGACGACGACCTTGAGGCCGTTGTCGAGCGTCGTCTCGTGCACCTTGCTGCACGCGGCGAGCGCCACGACCAGCGCCACGACGGCCACGCGGGAAAATCGCATCGTTATTCCTTTAATAGACGGGGACACGGATGATAGGATAGCGTATCTCAACCACGCACGTCACAGCCATGTCGTCGAATCCCGACGCCGCCCCGCCCTCCGCCCGCGGCGGATTGTTCACCCGCCTCGGCCGCGGCCTCGCGGCGCTGCTCGGCGGCCAGCGCGCGCCGGATGCAGCGCTGCTGGAGGAGCTCGAGGCCCTGCTGCTCGGCGCCGACGTCGGCATCGAGGCCACCCAGGCGATCCTCGCACAGGCCTCGGCGGCGGTGGCGCGCGGCCAGCTCCAGGACGCGGCCGCGCTTCACGGTGCATTGAGACAGGCGATGCTCGCGATCGTTCAACCCTGCGCGCGGCCGCTGGTCATCCCGCGCACCGGCCGGCCGTTCGTGATCATGGTCGTGGGCGTGAACGGCACCGGCAAGACCACCACCATCGGCAAGCTCGCGCGCCGGCTCAAGGCCCGGGGGTTGAACGTGATGCTGGCGGCTGCCGACACCTTCCGCGCCGCCGCGGTCGAGCAGCTCAAGACCTGGGGCGAGCGCAACGCCGTGCCGGTGATCGCCCAGGGCCAGGGCGCCGACGCCGCCGCGGTCGCGCACGACGCCATGCAGGCGGCCGCGGCGCGCGCGGCGGACGTGCTGATCGTCGACACCGCCGGGCGCCTCCACACCCAGGGCAACCTCATGGACGAGCTGAAGAAGATCCGGCGCGTCATCGCCCGCTTCGACGCCGAGGCACCGCACGAGACGCTGCTGGTGCTGGACGCCGGCATCGGCCAGAACGCGCTTACCCAGCTCGAGCAGTTCCACCAGGCGGTCGGCGTCACCGGCCTCGCCCTGACCAAGCTCGACGGCACCGCCCGGGGCGGCATCCTGTTCGCCATCGCCCGGAAGACCGGCATGCCGATACGTTTCATCGGCGTCGGGGAGGCGATCGAGGATTTGCGCGAGTTCGACGCGGGGGAGTTCGTTGACGCAATCTTGCCGGAGAAACGGTGAGAAAAGAGAAAAGAAGAAAGAGAAAAGAAATGCACATGGCATACAGTGAATCGACGACCACCCGATCCGATGCGGTTTCTGCATTTCTCTTTGTTCTTTTTTCTTTCCTCTTTTCTCTTTTCTCTGCCACACAATGATCCAATTGACCAATGTTTCGAAGCGCTACCCCGGCGGCTACGACGCCCTGAAGGACGTGAGCTTCGAGCTGGCGGCCGGCGAGATGGCCTTCCTGACCGGCCATTCGGGTGCCGGCAAGAGCACGCTGCTCAAGCTCATCACGCTGATCGAGCGCGGCAGCCGCGGACAGATCGTGGTGAACGGCAAGAACCTGGCGCGGCTGCCGCGGCGGCGCGTGCCCTATTTCCGGCGCGAGATCGGCATCGTCTTCCAGGACAACAAGCTGCTCAACGACCGCACGGTGTTCGACAACGTGGCGCTGCCGCTGATCGTCTCCGGCGTCGACCACGGCGAGGTCGGGCGCCGGGTGCGCGCGGCGCTCGACAAGGTCGGACTGCTCAACAAGGAAAAGCTCCACCCGATCGTGCTGTCCGGCGGCGAGCAGCAGCGTGTCGGCATAGCGCGCGCGGTGGTGAACAAGCCGCCGCTGCTGCTGGCCGACGAGCCGACCGGCAATCTCGATGCCGAGCTGTCCGACGAGATCATCGACCTGTTCCACGAGTTCCACCAGCACGGCGTGACCGTGCTGATCGCCACCCACGACCTGCGCCAGGTCGACCGGCTGGAGAAGCGCCGGCTGATGCTGCGCGCCGGTGAGCTGATCTACGACAGCGGCCGCGACGCATGATCAAGAATTACTTCCTGCGCCACCTGCAAACGCTGTTCTTCAGCCTCGGCCAGATGGCGCGCGCGCCGCTGGCGACGCTCATGACCGTCGCCGTGATCGGCATCACCCTGGCGCTGCCGACCGGGCTCTATCTGCTGCTCGACAACCTGCAGCGGCTGAGCGGCGGCTGGGACGCGGGCGTGCAGATCTCGCTGTTCCTGAAACAGGACATCGGCGACGCGGAGGCCGGGCGCATCGCCGAACGATTGCGCGCGCGCGAGGAGATCGAGTCGGTGCGCTACGTCTCGCGTCAGGCGGCGCTCGCCGAGTTCAAGCGGCTGTCCGGCTTCGGCGAGGCACTCAACCTGCTCGACGAGAACCCGCTGCCGGCGGTGCTGCTGGTGCGGCCGAAGCCGGCGCACGGGTCGCCGCAGGCCGCCGCCGCCCTGGCCCGCAGCCTCGGCGAGACCCGCGGCGTCGACCTCGCCCAGCTCGACCTGGAGTGGGTCAAGCGCCTCAACGCCATGCTGAGCCTGGCGCGGCGCGGCGTGATCCTGCTGGCGGGCCTGCTGGGGCTGGCCGTGCTCCTGATCGTCGGCAACACCATCCGCCTGGCGGTGCTCAACCGCCGCACCGAGATCGAGGTCGTCAAGCTGATCGGGGGCACCGACCGCTTCATCCGCCGCCCGTTCCTCTATAGCGGCCTGCTTCAGGGTCTGGCTGGCGCCCTGACCGCCTGGCTGCTGGTGGCCCTGAGCCTGGCGCTGCTGGGCGGTCCGATCGCCGACCTGGCCGACCTCTATGGCAGCGGTTTCCGGCTGGCGGGCCTCGGCGCGGCCCAGGGCTTTTCCCTGGTGCTGGGCGGGGGATTGCTGGGCTGGCTGGGCTCGCGGCTGGCAGTCGGCCGCCACCTGCGGGAAATCGAGCCGGCCTGAACCGCCCCAGGCCCGCGTGGGCCCCGACGGTACCGCCGGCCGCTTCCCTGCCCCGGAACTTCCCCCCCGATTTGGCACTCTCACGATGCGAGTGCTAAAATCGACCACCGATACGGAAGACACTGCGAGGGAGATCCACCGATGACGAACAGTCTGACCCTGCCGCGAGGCATGAATCTGCGCGCGGAAGGCGGCCTGCCCGCCTATATCCGCGCGGTCAACGCATTGCCGGTCCTGAGCGCCGAGGAAGAGCGCCGTCTGGCCCGCCGCTATCGCCAGAAGAACGACCTCGAGGCGGCCCGCACGCTGGTGCTCGCCAACCTGCGCTACGTGGTGCGGGTGGCGCGCGGCTTCAGCGGCTACGGCCTGCCGCAGGCCGACCTGATCCAGGAAGGCAATATCGGCCTGATGAAGGCGGTGAAGCATTTCGATCCGGCGCACGGCGTGCGCCTGCTGTCCTTCGCGGTGCACTGGATCCGCGCCGAGATCTACGACTTCGTGCTGCGCAACTGGCGCATCGTCAAGGTCGCCACCACCAAGGCCCAGCGCAAGCTGTTCTTCAACCTGCGCAAGACCCGCAGCCGGCTCGGCTGGATGAGTCAGCAGGAGACCGACAGCCTGGCCGCCGATCTCGACGTGCCGGTCGAGACCGTCAAGGAGATGGAGTCGCGCCTCACCGGCAGCGATATCGCCTTCGACGGGCACGACGACGATGACGACGAGTTCCACGCCGCGCCGGCCGGTTACCTGCGCGACATGCGCTACAACCCGGAACAGCTGTACGCGCAGACCGCCGCCGAAACCGAACGCACACAGTCGCTCAGCCGCGCGCTCGCCACGCTCGACACGCGCAGCCGCGACATCGTCCGGCGCCGCTGGCTGGACGACGACAAGCCGACCCTGCACGAGCTGGCCGCCGAGTACGGCGTGTCGGCCGAGCGCATCCGCCAGATCGAGAAGAAGGCGCTGACCAGCATGCGCGACGCGTTCGGCGAGGCCGCGCTGCCGGCCTGATCACGCCCGCTATCGGAGCAAAGCAAAGGGCCCCGTACGGGGCCCTTTGCTTTTTCAGCATCCGGTCAGACCAGCGCCGACTGCAGCGCCTCGAGGAAGTACAGCCGGTAGTGATCGACCAGCAGCGCCGCGAACAGCAGCGCCAGGTACTGGATCGAGTAGACGAAGGTGCGGCGCGCGAGCGCGTCGCTGTAGTCGCGGTACAACCGCCAGGCATAGGCCAGGAAGCCGGCGTTGAGCGCCATGGCGGCCAGCAGATAGAACCAGCCGCTCATGCGCGTGGCGAACGGCATCACGGTGACCGCCGTCAGCAGGATGGTGTACAGCAGGATGTGCAGGCGCGTGAACTCCGGCCCGTGCGTCACCGGCAGCATCGGGATCCCGGCCTTGGCGTACTCCTGCTTGCGGTAGAGCGCCAGCGCCCAGAAGTGCGGCGGCGTCCAGACGAAGATGATGAGGAACAGCAACAGCGCGTCGCCGCTGATCTCGCCGGTGGCCGCGGTCCAGCCGAGCACCGGCGGCGCGGCACCGGCGGCGCCGCCGATCACGATGTTCTGCGGCGTGGCGTGCTTGAGGTAGGCGGTGTAGATCACCGCGTAGCCGATCAGGGACAGGAAGGTCAACGCCGCGGTCAGCCCGTTGACACCCAGCGCCAGCACGGCCATCGAGGCGACGCCGGTGACGAGCGCGAAGCGCAGCGCCTGCGCGGCGCTGAGCTGGCCGGTCGGCAGCGGCCGCGCGCGGGTGCGCGCCATGGCGGCATCGGCCTTGCGGTCGAGCAGGTGATTGATGCTGGCGGCGGAGCCGGCGGCCAGCGCGATGCCGAGAGTGGCGGCGATCAGCGTCTCCCAGGGCACCATGCCGGGCACCGCCAGGAACATGCCGACGACGGCGGTGAACACGATCAGCGCGACGACGCGCGGCTTGCCCAGCTCCAGGTACTCGCGCGCCAGGACCAGCACGCGCCGCCTGCGCGGCAGCACTTCGATGCCTTCGACCTCGAAACTCATGACTCTCCCCGTGGCGTAATCCGCTTTGAATTCGTCGTTATCGCGGCGCCGGTGAACGCACCGCGTGGTTCAGCGTGATCAGGGCCAGCAGCAGCAGCGCGCCGCCCGCGCTATGCGCCACCGCGACCGCCACCGGCAGGTGCATGACCACGTTCATCACTCCGAGCGTGACCTCGGCGAGCAGCACCACCAGCACCAGCAGGCCGTAGCGGCACAAGTTGTTCTCGAACCCCACCCGGATGGTGTGCAGGGCGAGCCAGCCGATGTACAGCAAGGTTATCACCGCCCCCAGGCGGTGCGCCATATGAATCGCGGTGGCGCCGGCCAGGTCGAGCGCGTCGCCCTCGTAGGCCAGCCCGAGGCCGCGCCACAGCGTGAAGCCGTCGATCCAGTTCATGGCCGGCCACCAGGCCCCCTGGCAGACGGGGAAATCCGGGCAGGCGAGCGCCGCGTGGTTGGCATTGGTCCAGCCGCCGAGCAACACCTGCGTGGCCACCAGGACCAGGGCGAACAGCGCCCGCGGCCGCAAGTGGCGGTTCTCGGGCGTGGACGGCACGGATTTCCACAGTCGCTGCTCGCGCAGCACCACCCACCACAGCAGGCCCAGGACGGTAAGCCCCACGATCAGATGGCCCATGACGACCAGCGGTTTGAACTGGATGCTGGTGGTGGCCGCGCCGACGAAGGCCTGGGTGAACACCAGCGCCATCACCGCCGCGGGGATGATCACCTGCTGATTGCGCTTGCGCTTCTTGAGCTGCCAGCCGAGAAAGGACAGCCGCACCATGAGCAGGCCGAGCGTGCCCGCCAGGTAGCGGTGCGTCATGTCCTTCCAGGCCTTGTCATCGACGTCGGCGCCGGACGGCTGGTAGCGGCGCGCCTCCTCGATGTCCTTGGCGGTGATGGGCGCGAACAGCCGGCCGTAGCAGCCCGGCCAGTCGGGACAGCCGATGCCGAGCTCGGTGACGCGGGTGTAGGCAGTCAGCATCACCAGCAGCAGCGCGAAGAAACTCGAAAACAGCGCGAGCCGGTAGAACTTCGCCGATTTGCTGGTGTTCAACATGAGAGGGTATCAGCCGATCTGCGAGAGCTTGAGCAGCTTCACGAAGTCCTTGCGCATCGCGCTCGGATCAACGTCAGCCGGATAGCTCATCATAAAGTTGCCCAATGGATCGACGATGTACAGGCGGTTCAGCCCGTCGAGGGGAGAACCGGCCGGCAGCGCGAACTGGCGTGCCAGGTCGCGCACGGTATCGCTTGGCCCCGCCGCCACCCGCATCTCCGGATAGTTCTTGACCGTGAATCGCAGCCAGTCCAGCGCGCCCGCGTCGGTCGCCACGAACAATCGCTCGATGCGGTGGGCCTCCTTGCCCTGGGCCGCGTGCACCTGGCGCATGTAGTACAGCATTCGGTCACAGACGGTCCCGCAGTCGCTGGGCCCGAAGTAAAGCATAGTCCATTTTCCCTTGAGCACGGGCTGCGCCAATGGCCGGCCGGCGAGGTCGATGAGCCCGCCGGCATCGATCGGCCGCGCCGGATCCAGCAGCTCGCCGGCGTTGACCGTGCCCTGCGGCCGCCAGCCCAGATGGTAGAGCAGCGTCGCGGCGACGATCGGCGCCAGGAACAAGACGGCCAGCGCCAGGAATTTCCAGCGCCCGGCGGCGGGTCGGGGGGTGTCAGTCGTCTCGATCACGGTCGGATGTCTCGCGTTTCAGGTTGACCAGCAGGTACAGCGCCGCCAGCGCGGTCGCCAGGGCGAACCACTGGAAGGCGTAGGATTGATGCGTCGCGATGCCGGCATCCAGGCGCGCCCATTCGCGCACGAACCCGCCGGCGGCGCTGTCCGGATCGAGCAGCACCACCACTGGCTGCACCGAGAACGGAACGGCTTCCGCGTAGCGCGCCATATCGAGGTTCTGCCACAGCGTCTCCCACTCGCCGCGCACCGGCCCGGGGTCGGCGAGCGTGAAGTGGCGGTCGCCCGGCACCATCGCGATACCCTCGATCTGCACGCCGGTCGCGGGGGTTTCGACCACGGGCAGCCGGCGGTCGGGTGTGCCGGCGATCCAGCCGCGGTTCACCAGCACGCGCGTCTCGCCGCCGGCGAGCTTGAGCGGCGTGATGACGTGATAACCGGGATGCCCGCGGTGCACGCGGTTGTCGATCAGGATCTGATAACCCGGCTCGTAGACGCCCCGGGCCACCACCCGGTAATAACGCAGCGCCTCGGCCGGCTGCGGGTCGGCGCCGATCGCCACGACCGGGCCGGTGCTGCGCGCGTCGTACTCGGCCTGCAGGGCGCGCTTGGTCTCCGCGCGCTGGGTCTGCCAGGCGCCGAGACCGATCAGCACCGGCACCAGCAGCACGGTGGCGAGCGTCGGGATCAGGGCCGGGCGGAATCGGTAACTGGGCATGGGGCTTTAGGCGGCGGAAGCGGCGGTCCGGATCGGGGCGGCGCTATTATGCCATCCCGCGGCCGGCAGGTCGCGGCGGCCTTGGCCGAAATCGCCTGATCTTTGCCGGGCCAGCCTTTATAATGCCCGGCTCCGCAAAGCGCCCGGCGCGAGGGAATCCCATGCTGATCAAAGTCGTCGTCATCGCCATGCTGCTCGCCATCGTCGCCAGCCTGTTCTCGGCGCTGCTGTTCCTGTTCAAGGATCGCGGCCGGGGGGAGCGCATGGTGCGGTCGCTGACGCTGCGCATCGGCCTGTCGATCGCGCTGTTCGTGATGCTCATGGCCGGATTCTACTTCGGCCTCATCCCGCCGACCGGCATCGCGCGTTAGGGAGTCTTTCCAAACAGGTTCCCTCTCCCTCGCCGTTGGCGGGGGAGAGGGTTAGGGTGAGGGGGTGTTCGGGGCGGCTCGGCCCTCACCCCATCCCTCTCCCGGAGGGAGAGGGGGAGTCGGTCAACGTCCTTTCGTACTGTCTGGCTACAGCCAGTAGACGAAGATGAACAGGCCGAGCCACACCACGTCGACGAAGTGCCAGTACCAGGCCACGCCCTCGAACGCGAAGTGGTGATCCGGCTTGAAGTGCCCCTTGATCGAACGGACCAGGATCACCATCAGCATGATCGTGCCCATGGTCACGTGGAAGCCGTGGAAGCCGGTCAGCATGAAGAAGGTCGCGCCGTAGACACCGGCCTTGAGCGTCAGGCCGAGCTCTGTATAGGCATGCACGTACTCGTAGGCCTGCAGCGCCAGGAAGGTGATACCCAACGCGACGGTCAGGATCAGGCCGACCACCAGCTGCGCACGGTTGTCCTTGAGCAGGCCCCAGTGCGCCCAGGTGACGGTCGCGCCGGAGGTCAGCAGGATCAGCGTGTTGAGCGCCGGGATGCCCCAGGCCCCCATCGGCGTGAACGACGCGCCCGCGGGGCCGGCGGTCGGCCAGCTCGCGTCGAAGCCCGGCCACAACAGCTCGGTCTCGCCGAGCCACGGCACCGCGAACTGGCGGGCGTAGAACAGCGCGCCGAAGAAAGCGGCGAAGAACATCACCTCGGAGAAGATGAACCAGCCCATGCCGAGGCGGAACGAGACGTCTACCTGGGCGTTGTACTGACCGCCCTCGCTCTCGCCGACCACCTGGCCGAACCAGCGGAACATCATGTAGACGATCAGCGCGCCGCCGATCGCCATCAGCCAGGGGCCGACCGCGACGCCGTTGATGGCCAGGACCGTGCCCAACGCCAGGCCGAACAGCCCGGCCGAGGTGATCACCGGCCATGGACTCGGATTGGGCAGATAGTAGCTACCGTGTGCTGCGGACATACTCGATCCCCTTTGCTAGTGGTGTACGGTTGAACCCGGCGGCGCTCACGTTCCCGGCGCGTGGTGCGCGCCGTGATCGTGGTGCTCGTGGCCGGCCTGTGGCGCGTCCTGCGCGTCGCCGCCGAAGCGCCTGGCGGACTGCGCGTCGGTGTTGAAGAAAGTGTAGGACAGCGTCACGGTGCGCATGTCGCGCGCCAGCGACGGCTGCACCATGAACTGCACCGGCATGCGCCGCTCCTCGCCCGGCTTGAGCGTCTGCTGGGTGAAGCAGAAGCACTCGATCTTCTTGAAATGCGCCCCCGCCCGGCCCGGCGTCACGCTCGGCACGGCCTGGCCGACGATGGTCTCGTTGGTCCGGTTGCGCGCGGAGTAATAGGCGACCGCGGTCTCGCCGGGCCGCACGCGCATGCGCAGCTGCTCGGGGCGGAACTCCCAGGGCATGCCCTGGTGAACGCTGCCGGTGAACTCCACCGTGACCCAACGCGACTCGTCGACCGGCACCGCCTCCGCGACCTTGGCCTCGACCACGCCGGTCTTGCCGTTCAGGCCGGTGATGTCGCAGAACACCTCGTAGAGCGGTACCAGCGCGTAGCCAAAGCCGAACATTGCCAGCGTCGCGACCGCGAGCTTGAGCGCCGTGCGCCGGTTGCGCGCGGCGCGGTCAGGCATGGCCGGCGTGCGGGTTTTCATGACCAGTGACGCACCAGGGTGAAGACGAACATGCCGATCGCGATGGCGGCGAGCAGCAACGCCGTGCGGCGGATGGCGCGCCTGAGCTCCGGGCTGCGCGGCGCGGGCTCACGCCCGGATGCTGGCTGCTTGACCATCGCGGTTCTCTCCTGCGCCGGGCGGGCGATGCCCGCCCGGCGTGCTTCCCTACTTGATCTTCGGCGCCGTCGCGAAGCTGTGGTACGGCGGCGGCGAGCTCAAGGTCCACTCCAGACCCTCGGCGCCCTCCCAGACCTTGTTGGCGGCCTTCTTGCCGCCGCGGATGGTCTGGACGACGACGATCACCAGCAGGATCTGCGAGAAGCCCAGCAGGAAGGCACCGATCGTGGACCACTGGTTGAACTCGGTGAACTGCAGCGCATAGTCGGGGATACGGCGCGGCATGCCGGCCAGCCCCAGGAAGTGCTGCGGGAAGAACGTCACGTTCATGCCGATCACGGTCAGCCAGAAATGCCACTTGCCGAGTGTCTCGTTGTACATGTGCCCGGTCCACTTCGGCAGCCAGTAATACGCCCCGCCCATGATCGCCAGGATCGCGCCGGTCACCAGCACGTAGTGGAAGTGGGCGACGACGAAATACGTATCGTGGTACTGGAAGTCGGCCGGCACGATCGCCAGCATCAGGCCCGACAGCCCGCCGATGGTGAACAGGAACACGAAGGCCACCGCGAACAGCATCGGCGTCTCGAAGCTCATCGAGCCCCGCCACATGGTGGCGACCCAGTTGAACACCTTCACGCCGGTCGGCACCGCGATCAGCATCGTGGCGTACATGAAGAACAGCTCGCCCGCGGTCGGCATGCCGACGGTGAACATGTGGTGCGCCCAGACGATGAACGACAGGAAGGCGATCGAGGCCGTGGCGTAAACCATCGAGTCGTAGCCGAACAGCGGCTTGCGCGCGAAGGTCGGGATGATCTGCGAGACCAGGCCGAACGCCGGCAGGATCAGGATATACACCTCGGGGTGGCCGAAGAACCAGAAGATGTGCTGGTACATGACCGGGTCGCCGCCGCCGGCGGCGTCGAAGAAATGCGTGCCGAAATGGCGGTCGGTGAGCAGCATGGTGACCGCGCCGGCCAGCACCGGCATCACCGCGATCAGCAGGAAGGCGGTGATCAGCCAGGTCCACACGAACAGCGGCATCTTCATCAGGTTCATGCCGGGGGCGCGCATGTTGAGCACCGTGGCGATGATGTTGATCGCGCCCAGCACCGACGAGATGCCCATCATGTGGATGGAGAGAATGGTGAAGTCGACCGCCATGCCCTCGCGCACCGACAGCGGCGCATACAGCGTCCAGCCGGCGGCCGGCCCGCCGCCCGGGGCGAACAGGCTCGACAGCAGCAGCGTGAAGGCGAACGGCAGGATCCAGAAGCTCCAGTTGTTCATGCGCGGCAGCGCCATGTCCGGCGCGCCGATCATCATCGGTAACTGCCAGTTGGCGAAGCCCACGAACGCCGGCATGACCACGCCGAAGATCATGATCAGCGCGTGCATGGTGGTCATCTGGTTGAAGAAATGCGGATCGACGATCTGCAGGCCGGGCTGGAACAGCTCGGCGCGGATCACCAGCGCCATGGCGCCGCCGACGAAGAACATCAGCAGCGCGAACAGCAGGTAGAGCGTGCCGATGTCCTTGTGGTTGGTGGTGAACAGCCAGCGGCTCAAGCCCGTCGGATGCTCGTCGTGATGTGCACTTGCCATTGTCTCGTCTCCTGAATCCGATTCGTGTTGGTGCCCGCGGCGGGCTCTAGCGGCGCGCCTTGACGTCGGACGGCTGGACCACGTCGCCGGTGTTGTTGCCGAAGGCGTTGCGCTCGTAGGTGATCACCGCCGCCAGATCGGCGTCGTTCATCTGCGCGCCGAAGGCCTGCATGGCGGTGCCGGGCTTGCCCTTCACGACGATGTCGATGTGGCCGGCGACCGGGCCGGTGGCGATCGCGCCGCCCTTGAGCGCCGGGAACACGCCGGGCACACCGAGGCCCGCGGCGCCGTGGCAGGCCACGCACTGCTGGTAGACCTTCTCGCCGCGCGCGATCAGCTCGGCCTTGGTCCACTGCTTGTCGGCCGCGGCGGCGGCGGCGACCATCTCGGTCTTGCGCACGTTCACCCACTTGTTGAACTCGTCGTCGCTGACCGCCTCGACCACGATCGGCATGAAACCGTGGTCCTTGCCGCACAGCTCGGCGCACTGGCCGCGGTAGGTGCCGGGCTCGTCGATGCGCGTCCACATCTCGTTGATGAAGCCGGGGATGGCGTCCTTCTTGACGCCCAGCTGCGGCACCCACCAGGCGTGGATCACGTCGTTGGCCGTGAGCAGGAAGCGCACCTTCTTGCCGACCGGCAGCACCAGCGGGTTGTCGACCTCGAGCAGGTAGTGCTCGCCCTTCTCGGCCTTGTTCTCGATCTGGTCGCGCGGCGTGGACAGGTTGCTGAAGTAGCTGAGATCGTGGTCGAGGTACTCGTACTGCCATTTCCACTGGTAGCCGGTGATCTTGACCACCAGCTCGGCGTCGGTCTCGGTGTCGTCCATCTTGAGCAGCACCCGGGTCGAGGGGATCGCCATCGTCACCAGGATCAGGAACGGGATGGCGGTCCACAGTATCTCGACGGTCGTGCTCTCGTGGAACTTGGCGGGTTTGGCGCCGCGGCTCTTGCGGTGCGCGAACACCGAGTAAAACATGAAGCTGAACACCACCACGAAAATCACCAGGCACACGATCATGATGAGGTTGTGCAGGCCGAGGATGTCCCAGGCGGTCGGGGTCACGGGCGGCTGGAGGTTGAGCCCGTACGCGGCGAGCGCCAGGCCCGAGGACAGCATGAGGGGGACGCCCGCGAGACCGGCGACCATTGCGCGCGATTGCCACACGCGTCTTGGCTTCACTATCGACATGCCTACATTCTCCCGTGGTGCAGTAATTAAATCGTTCTGGGTTCTTCTTCTTATTATGCTGACGGCCACGCCACCTGGGGCGGGCCGCGCCTGATTCCTCCGGCTGGCCTTCCTCGTCCGCCGGCCGCGCGCCGCTCGACAGGCTGCGCAGTGTCCGTCATATCGCTCCCGGGCAATCCCCAGCCCATTCGGCCGCGGGCGCCCGACACGCTCAAGTGTCGAACGCGCTTGACGCATGTCAAGGACGATCCGGCACGGCGATGGTAGCGAATGCGTGCGGCAAACTACCACAGGGTTCTGGAGGCTGCAATACGTTTTCGGCGCGTGTTGCGCGCTTGCGCGGGCATAGAAAACGCTTATTGACAGCGCTAACGCAGGCGCGCGAGATCCCAGCAGACGGCGAGCCGCGCCGGGTCGGGTGGACGAGCGTGCGGCAGCGCGGCGAGCGGCGCTTCGCCGAGCAAATCGCACAGGCTTTCCAGGTACCCGTCGAGCCGCGGGTCGGCGTCGAGGCGGTTTGCCACCCAGCCGGCGCGCGCCAGGCCGGCGGCGGCGATCGCCTCCCAGCTCAGCAGGGCGTGATTGAGCGCGCCGAGCCGGATGCCGACCACCAGGATCACCGGCAGGGCGAGCGCGCGCGCCACATCGGGCAGCTCCAACCCGTCGCCGAGCGGCACCCGCCAGCCGCCCACCCCCTCGACCACCACGCGCTCGGCGCGCGATGCCAGCCGCGCATAGCTGGCCGCGATGACGTCGAGGCGTATCGCCACGCCGGCGGCGCGCGCCGCGAGCGCGGGCGCGGTCGCGTCCGGCAACGCATAGGGATTCACGTCCGCGTAAGCGAGGTCGGCGCCGGCGGCGGCGATCAGCGCCTCGGCGTCGGCGTTGCGCGGGCCGTCCGGCCCGGGCGCGCAGCCGCTCGCCACCGGCTTCATGCCGGCGGCGCGCAATCCCGCGGCGCGCAGCGCATGCAGCAGGGAGCAGGCGGCGAGGGTCTTGCCGACGCCGGTGTCGGTGGCGGTGATGAACCAGCCCGTCACCGTAGCGCCCCGCGCCGCGCGATGCGATGCACGGGCACCGCCACCGTGCCGTCGGCGCGGGCACGGCTGCCGGTGTCCGCGGCCGGCGCCCAGGCATGGCCGTAGACCACCTCGTAGCTCGCCGGCACCCGGCCGCCGGCGCCGGCCTGGGCGGCATAGGCGGCCTCGAAGCGCGCGAAGCGCCGTTTGCCGGTGAGCGCGCGCGGCCGGCCGCGCGCGGCGTTGTGCGCGCCGAGCGCCTTGAGCTCGGCGAGCACCGCGCGCACGTCCGGGAAGCTCCGCGTCAGACGCTCGACGTCCATGACCGGATCGCGAAAGCGCGCACGCACCAGCGCGTCGCCGACGTCGTGCATGTCGATGAAGTCGTGGACATGCGGCGCGTCGTCGACCGCGCCCCAGGCGGCGCGCAGCTCTTTCAGCGTGTCCGGCCCGAAGCTGGTGAACATCAGCAGCCCGCCGGGCCGGAGCACGCGCGCAAACTCGGCGAAGGCCGCGTCGAGCCGGCACCATTGCAGGGTCAGGTTCGAGAACACCAGGTCGATGCTGGCGTCCGCCAGCGGCAGGCGTTCGGCATCGCCGCACAGGTAGCGGTCGCGGCGCCGCCATCGGCCGAGCCAGCCGCGGCGCGGCCCGCGCGCGGCGCGCGCCATGGCCGGCGACAGATCCAGCCCGACGATCCGGGCGCGCGGATAGCGCCGCGCCAGCGCACGCGTGCCGTAACCGGTGCCGCTGCCGACGTCGAGCACATGGCGCGGCGCGAGCTTGATGAGATCGAGGCGCGCCACCAGGCTGTCCGCGATCTCGCGCTGCAGGACCGCGGCGCGGTCGTAGCTCTCGGCCGCACGGCCGAAGGCGCTGCGCACCTCGCGGCGATCCAGGTCGAGGAGCGGCGCGTCATTCATACAGGAAGCCGTCGAGCGCATCGTGGAAGGCCTCGGGATGGGACAGGAACGGCGCGTGCCCCGCGCCCGGGATCACCGCCAGCGACGCCGACGGCAATGCGGCGGCGAGCCGCTCCGCCGCGGCCGGCGGCGCCAGCCGGTCGCGTTCGCCGTGCACGATGCGGGTCGGCGCCGCGATGCCGGCGAGCGCGGCCCGCAGGTCGGTGTCGCGCAGAATCTCGAGCGCGCCGGCCAGCGCGGCCGCGCTGGGCTCGCCGTGCTCGAACATGGCCGCGCGCAGGTGGCGCAGCAGCGCGCGCCCGGCCGCGTCGAAACCGACCTGCAAGGCGAGAAAACGGTTCAAGGTCTCGCGATAGTCGCGGCGCAACTCGGCCGCGAACCCGGACAGCAGCTCCGCCGTCATGGCATGCGGCCAGTCCGGCGCGCGCGCAAAGCGCGGGCTGGTCGCGACCAGCGCCAGCTTGCGCACCCGCTCGGGGTGGCGCCGCGCGAGGCGCAGCGCCACCAGGCCGCCGAGCGACCAGCCGAGGAATATCGCCGGCCCGCTCACGGCGGCGGCGACGCTGTCGGCCAGGGCGTCGAGATCGTAGCGCGCCGGCAGTTCGCGGCTGCGGCCGTGGCCCGGCAGATCGACGCGCGTCACGCGCAGCCGTTCGGCGCACTGCTCCGCCCACGGCCCCCAGATGCCGCCGTGCAGGCCCCAGCCGTGGATCAGCACCAGGTCGGGGCCGCTTCCCTGTTGTTCGACGTAAATCGACATCATCCGGCCCCGGGGATGCGCGCCAGCGCATCCAGCAGTCTGTCGACATGCTCCTCGCGGTGCGCCGCGGACAACGTGACGCGCAGGCGCGCGCCGCCGGCCGGCACGGTCGGCGGGCGGATGGCGGTCACCAGGATGCCGTCGCGGCGCAGCGATTCGCTCGCGGCCAGGGCGGCGCGCGCCTCGCCCAGCAGGATCGGCTGGATCGGCGTGGCCGAGGAACCAAGGCGCAGGCCCAGCCCGGCGGCGCCGCGCCGGAAGCGCTCGATCAGCGTCCGGAGCGCGTCGCGGCGCCAGTCCTCGGTTTGCACCAATTTGAGCGCGGCGCGCGTCGCCTCGGCCACCGCCGGCGGCAGGGCGGTTGTATATATATAGGTGCGCGCGTCCTGGATCAGGGTCTCGATGACCTCCTCGGACCCGGCGACGAAGGCCCCGAAGCTACCAAAGGCCTTGCCGAGCGTGCCCACCAGCAGATCGGCCGGTCCGCGCGCGATGCCGTAGTGCTCGAAGCTGCCGCGCCCGCGCGCCCCGACCACGCCGAGGCCGTGGGCGTCGTCGACCAGCAGCCAGCTCCCGCGGCGGCGGGCGAGCGCGGTCAGCTCGGGCAGCGGCGCGAGATCGCCGTCCATGCTGAACACGCCGTCGGTGACGATCATCGCGTCACCGGCATGCGCCTCGAACAGCCGCGCGAGGCGAACGACATCGGCGTGCGCATAGCGCTTGACCGTCGCCTGGCTCAGGCGCGCGGCGTCGATCAGCGAGGCGTGATTGAGCTTGTCCTCGAACAGCACGGCATGCCGGTCGAGCAGCGCGCCGACGACGCCGAGATTGGCCATATAGCCGGTCGAGAACAGCAGCGCGCGCGGGCTGCCGACGAAGTCGGCCAGCTCCTCCTCGAGCGCGTGATGCGCGGCGGAATGGCCGCTGACGAGATGCGAGGCCCCGGCGCCGACGCCGTAGCGCCCGGCGCCGCGCTGAAAGGCCGCGACGATATCCGGATGATTGGCCAGGCCGAGATAGTCGTTGCTGCAGAACGCCAGCAGCCGCTCGCCGTCGACCTCGATCTCCGCGCCCTGGGGCGAGTCCAGTACCCGGCGGCGGCGATACAGGTGTCGGTCGCGCAACTGCCGCAGACGCGCCGCGAGGTCGGGGGGCGGATGGGATGGGGAAGCGCACATGCCTGAATGCGGGGCGGCTGGTCCGGCCGCCGCCGGCCCGGTTAAGATATGCGGCGAGTTTAGCGGCTCGGCCGCCGCAGTCAACTAACAAGGAATTCCATGTTCAACAACTGCATAAGGAATGTGCAGGACTGGCTGTTGCCCCCCGAATGCCTGTTGTGCGGCGCGCGCCTGCACGGCCGGGCTCATTTCTGTCCCGGCTGCACGGCGGACCTGCCGCGGCTCACGGCGGCCTGTCCGGGCTGCGCCCTGCCCGGCCCGGGGGCCAGGCTGTGCGGCCGCTGTCAGCGGCGGCGGCCGCGCTTCGACGCCGCACTGGCCGCGTTTTCCTACGACACGCCGATCGACCGGCTGATCATCGGCCTCAAGTTCCACGGCCGGCTCATGCACGCGCGCGCCCTGGGCGGGCTGCTCGCCGAACGCCTGGCGGCACCGGACGCGGTGCGGCCCGACCGGCTGGTGCCGATCCCCCTGCATCCGCGCCGGCTGCGCAGCCGCGGCTACAACCAGGCGCTGGAGCTGGCGCGGCCGGTGGCGCGCCGTTTGAAGCTTCCGATCGACCATCGCTGTCTGACGCGCGTGCGCGCCACGCCGCCGCAGACCGGGCTCGACGCCGCCGGGCGCGCGCGCAACATGCGTGGCGCCTTCGCGGCGCGCGGCGACCTCGGCGGATCGCATATCGCGCTCATCGACGATGTCATGACCAGCGGCCATACCGCGGACGCCGCGGCCGCGGCGCTCAAGCGCGCAGGCGCGGCGTTCGTCGAGGTGTGGGTGGTGGCGAGGGCGTGATCATATGTTGTAGGCGGGGCATCCTGCCCCGCCGTCGAAGACATGGCCATCGGGATTGTGCGGTGGTTCGATCGACGCCGTGCCGGGCGGGGCTGGAAGCCCCGCCTACAACCGGTGCCGCGTTTTGAGGTATCGTGCCTCAGTGAACCCGCGCATTCTCCCCGCCGCGTTGCTGCTCGCGATCGGCCTGCTGCCGGCGCTCGCTGCGGCCACCGACGCGACCGCGACCGCCGGCGAGCGCCGCGCCGAGGCGCCGGCACGGCCGAAGATCGGCCTGGCCTTGAGCGGCGGCGGGGCGCGCGGGGCGGCGCATATCGGGGTGCTCAAGGTGCTGGAGGAGCTGCGCGTGCCGGTCGACGTCATCGCCGGCACCTCGGCCGGCGGAATCATGGGCGGCTTCTACGCCGCCGGGCTGTCGCCCGAGGAGATGGCCCAGAGCCTGATCCATCTCGACTGGGACGCGGTGCTGAGCGACCGGCCGTCGCGCGAGCGGCTGTCCTACCGCCTCAAGGAGAAAGACCGCACCGACCTGTTCGAGCTCGAGCTCGGCGTGCGCGATTTTCACATCGCGCTGTCGCAGGGGCTGATCGCCGGCCACAACCTGAATTTCTACCTGCGCGGCGTGACGCTGCGTTCCGCGGGCATCACCGACTTCGACCGGCTGCCGATCCCGTTTCGCGCGGTCGCCACCGACCTCGAGACCGGCGAGGCCGTGATCCTCGGCGGCGGCGAGCTGGCCGACGCGCTGCGCGCCAGCATGGCGGTGCCGGGCATCTTCACGCCGGTCGAGATCGACGGGCGGCTGCTGGTCGACGGCGGCATGTCCAGCCAGTTGCCGATCGACATCGTGCGCGCCCTGGGCGCCGACGTCGTGATCGCGGTCAACATCGGCACGCCGCCGCACACGCGCGACGGGCTCGGCACGCTGTTCGACATCTCCTCGCAGACGCTGTCGTTCCTGACGCGCAAGAACACCGCCGAGCAGCTCCAGCGCCTGACGGCGCGCGACCTGCTGATCGAGCCGCCGCTGCCCGGCGTCTCGGTGGCCGACTTCGTGCGCGCGGCCGACATCATCGAGCTCGGCGAACAGACCGCGCGCCTGCACGGCGAGCGCCTGCGCGCATTGAGCGTGTCGGAAGCGGAATACGCCGCCTGGCGCGCGCGCCAGCGCGTGGAACCCGGCCGGCCGATCCATCTGAACCGGGTCGGCATCGCGCGACCGGAGCGGGTGGCGCGCAAGCGCGTGCTGGCGCGCCTGCGCACCGAGGCCGGCCGGCCGCTGGATCTGGCCGCGCTGGAGGACGATCTCACGCGCATCTACGACCTGGGCGACTTCGAGCGCGTCGATTATCGCCTGATCGGCGACGGCTCGGAAAAGGATCTCGAGATCCAGACGCGCGCCAAGTCCTGGGGGCCGAATTATCTGCGCTTCGGGCTCAGCCTGGTCGACGACTTCGAGGGCGACAGCCGCTTCAACCTGCTGACCGACTTCACGCTCACCGCGCTCAACAGGCTCGGCGGCGAGTGGAAGAACGAGCTCGGCATCGGCCACGAGCGGCGCTTCCTCACCGAGCTTTACCAGCCGCTCGATTACGCCGGGCGCTTCTTCGTCGCGCCGCGCTTTCAATACCGGCAGGACATCCGCGACGTCTACGAGGACGATCGCCGCGTCGCCCAGTACCGCAGCAAGCGCGCCGGCGCCGGCCTCGACGTCGGCGCGCAGTTCCTGCGGGGCGGCGAGCTTCGGCTCGGCATCGTGCGCGACCGTGTCGAGGCCGCGCCGCGCATCGGCGCCGCCACCCTGCCGTCGTACAACATCCAGCAAGGCGCCTATGTCGCGAACTTGGTCTACGACAAACTCGACAACGTAAACTTCCCGCGTCACGGTCACGCACTGTTGACGCGCCTGTACCTGGCGCGCGACGACCTCGGCGCCGACGCGACCTACGACAAGCTGCTGGTCGACTGGCTGACCGCCGGCACGCGCGGCCGCCACACGCTGCTCGCCGGGCTGCGCCTCGGCTCCGCGCTCGGCACCGAACTGCCGTTCTACGACAGCTTCGAGCTCGGCGGATTCCTGGAGCTGTCCGGTTATCTCACCGGCCAGCTCCAGGGGCAGCACCTCGGCCTCGCGCGGTTGATGTACTACTACCAGACCGGCCGCATGCCGGGCACCGGCAGCCGCGTGTTCGTCGGCGGCTCGCTCGAGGCCGGCAATGTCTGGGAACGGCGCGAGCGCATGCGCCTTGACGACCTGCACAAGGGCGGCAGCGTGTTCACCGGCGTCGACAGCGTGCTCGGGCCGCTGTATCTCGCCTACGGTTACTCCGAGGGCGGGCGCGATGCGTTTTATCTGCTGCTCGGGAAGAACTTCTAAAGGGGTCGAAGTGATTTATTTTTGAGCAATCCGCTATCGAGGCGCTTCTCGCAACTCGCAGCTCACGAATTGCTCAAAAATAAATCACTCCGACCCCTTTAACGGTTCTTGAGCGCCGCAAGGCGCTGCTCGCTGTACTCGCGCAGGCGCGGATCGAGACTGGCGGCGCCGGCGCGTTCGTAGGCGTCGCGCGCCGCGGCCCATTGCTGCTCGGCCTCGCACGAGATCGCCAGGCCCACCCACCAGCGGCCTTCGCGCGGGCGCGCGCCGAGCGCGCTTCGGAAGGCCTGGATCGCGTCGGCATGCCGGCCGCCGCGCTGATAGACGGCGGCGAGCAGCGCCGCCACCTCGGGATCCTGGCGCACGCCGGCCGGCGCGCCTTCCAGCAGCGCAAGCGCCTCGGCCTCGGCGCCGCGCTCGACCTGCAGCCGCGCCAGGTATCGATACGACATCGAGCGCTCCGGATTCGCCGCCACGCCCTCCTCCAGCACGGCCCGCGCCTCGGCGCCGCGACCCTGCTCGAGCATGATCCCGACCAGCAGCTCGCGCGCCTTGTCGTGGCGCGTGTCCGCGGCCAGGGCGCGGGAGAGCGCCGCTTCGGCCTCGCCGCGGCGGCGCTCGCCGAGCAGGCGCAGCGCCTCGCGGTAAGCGTTCTCGGCCTGGTCGGCGGCGCTCAACGGAACCGGAGTCTTTTCGATGCGCCCCGCGGCGACCTCGCGCGCGCCATCGGCCTCCGCAGTCTTGGCCGGCGGCGCGGCGGGCGGCCGCGGCCTGGACACCCGCGGTTTTGCCGGTGCCGGTTCGCCGCGACTTGCCACCGGCGGCGGGGACGCGATCGGCGGCGCGGGTACCGCCGCCGGCGGTGGCGCCGGTTCGACCGCCGGGGCCACCGGCGGCGGCGCGGGCGGCACCGGATGCACCGCCACCGCCGTCACCAGCGGCGCGGCCGGCCACAACCACCACAGGACCGCGGCGGCGGCCAGCACCAGCACGGCGGCGATGCCGAGCATCGGGCCGCGCGGGCGCGCGCCGGCGCGCGCCTCGGCCGGTTGCAAATCGGAGAAGATCGGCTTGACCGTGGCGCGGCCGGCGGCGCGCGGCGCGCGCGTCTCCAGGTCCTTGAGCATCTTGTTGATCAGGCTCACAGCCAGTGTCCCCAGACCAGGGCGCCGGCCGACAGCATGGTGGCCGCGACCGCCGCGCCGGCGAGCTTGAGCAGCCGCGCGCGGCGCAGCTTCAGGCGCGCGCGGGTCGATTCGGTATCGGCGATCGCGAGCTTCACGTAGCGGTCGGTGATGTAGCGCGCGCCCTCGCCGTAGCCGGCCATCATCGCCTTGTGCGCGAGGATGTTGATGAGCCGCGGCACGCCGCGGCTGGCGCGGTGCAGCAGCCGCACCGCCTCGCGCGCGAACAGCCGCGGGCCGTGGTAGCCGGCGACCTCCAGGCGGAAGGCGACGTAGCGCTCGACGTCGTCGTTGCTGATCGGCTTCAAGTTGCAGGAGAAGGCGATGCGCTGCTTGAGCTGGCGGATCGCCGGATCGTCGAGCTTGACGTCCAGCTCCGGCTGGCCGAACAGCACGACCTGCAGCAGCTTGCTCTGCTCGGTTTCGAGGTTGCTGAGCAGGCGCAGCGTCTCGAGCGTCTCGACCGGCATCGCCTGGGCCTCGTCCAGGCACAGCACCACGTGCTTGTGCTCGCGGTGCGCCTCGATCAGAAATCCGGTCAACAGCTTGAGCAGCTGGTGCTGGTTGCAGTTCGCCTCGTAGGCCACGCCGAGCTCGTCGGCGACCGCCAGCAGCAGGGTCATGGGCTCGAGATAGGGATTGGGGACGTAGGCGGTGACATAGCCCTCGCCCTCCAGCACGTTCAGCAGCTTGCGGCACAGCAGGGTCTTGCCGGTGCCGACCTCGCCGACCACCTTGATGAAGCCCTCGCCGCTGCGCACCGCCACGACCAGGGTGTTGAGCGCGTCGAGGTAGCTCGGGTGCGCGTAGAGGAAATGGGTGTCGGGGGAGATCGTGAACGGCAGCTGCGCGAGACCGTAGTGCTCGGTGTACATCAGCCACCTCCCGCCCGGCGCGCCGGCGCGCCGGAGGTCCGTCTGTCATGCCTGGCGAGACTGTCCTGCATATTGGAACCTCGATACGGCTCGAACCCATCACGATGGGTCCCCTCTCCCTCCGGGAGAGGGACAGGGTGAGGGCCGAAGCAGCACGACCCCCTCACCCTAGCCCTCTCCCCCGCGGATGCGGGGGAGAGGGAACACTCAAAACTTGCCTAGCGCTTGAGCTTGTTCATGCGCTCCTGGGATTCCTCGATGGACGCGCCCCACACCTGGGCGGAATCCACGAGCGTCGGCTTCAAGAGTATCACGAGCTCGTTCTTGACGCGCGTCACGCGCCGGTGCTTGAACAGGTTGCCGATGATCGGCAGATCGCCGAGCAGCGGGATGCCGGCGTCCTCGTCGCTGCTGGCCTCCTTCATGAGGCCGCCGATGACGATGATCTGGCCGCTGGCCGCGCGCACCACGTTGTCCGACTCCTGGATGCTGCTGACCGCGAGCGGCAGGCTGGACTGGCGGCCGTCGAGCAGGAAGGACTTGTCGCGCTGGGTCACCTCGCTGACCGCCGGGTGGATATGCAGGATCAGGTTGCTGTGCTGGTCGATCTGCGGCGTCACGTCCAGGGCGATGCCGGAGAAGAACGGCGTGAGCAGCACCTCGGTCGAGGGCGTGGTGCTCAGGCCCGAGGTGGTGACGTTGCTGGTGACGCCGGTGATGAAGAATTCGTCGCCGCCGATCTTGATGACCGCCTTCTGGTTGTTGATGGTCGAGACCCGCGGGCTCGACAGCACCCGCACGTTGCCCTGGCCTTTGAGCAGCTCGATGAAGGAGGCGAAGTCGGTCGACTTGCTGGCGACGCTGAACACGCCGCCGAAGGCCGAGGTGGCCGTGCCGCTGATGGGGCTGTGGTTGCCCGGATCGAGAATGCCGGTGTAGTTGCCGGGCGGCGTGCCGGTCGGGCTCAGGTTGGACACCAGCGCGTTACCCTGGCTGATCGCCGTGCCGCCGCCGGCCATGCCGATCACCGACGAGCCCTGCAGCGCCGCCCAGTTGATGCCGGTCTGGAAGCTGTCATTGAGCTCGACACTGATGATCTTGGCCTCGAGGATCACCTGGCGGTTGATGGTCGCATGGGTCAGTCCGAGGAAGTCCTCGACCACGCGCAGCTCGTCGGGCAGGGCGCGCACGATGGCCACGCCGCTCTGCGGATTGACCACCACCTGGCGGCCGTTGCCGGTGCCGATGAGCGCCGCCAGCGACTCGCCCAGGTCGCGCCAGAAATCCGCCTGCGAACTGGTCTCGACCTGGATGCTCGACAGTCGCGAGGCGCCCTGGGCACCACCGGACTGGCCGCTGCCCGACGCGGCGCCGGTAGCGCCGGTGTTGCCGGCCTGGGTGAGCTCGCCCGAGGTCACGCGCGTGTCGGACTTGCCCTTGCGGTTGAAGTTGAGATAGTTGACCGGGAAGATGCGCGTCTGCATGCCGCGCCCGAGCACGAAGAAGCGGTTGCCGTCGCGCCGGTATTCGTAACCGTAGACCTGGCGGATCGCCTCCATCGCCTCGGCGACCGTGACGTCCTTCAGGTGCAGCGTGACCGTGCCCCCGACCTCGGGATGCACGACCATGCTGTAGGGCGTGTTCTCGACCAGGCCCATGAACACCTGGCGCGCCGGGGCGTTGCTCACCGACAGCTCGAAGCGCGCGTCGAGCGGCGCGGTGCCGCCCTCCGGGAGCCGGATCTCGATCGGCGGCAGCAACGCCTGGGCGATCTCGGGCGGCGGCGCGGCCGCGGCCTGGGCGGCCTTGGCGTCCTTGGCCAGCTCGCGGTCGATGCTCTTGCCCACCGACTTGTCCCAGACATAGGGATTGGCCTGGCAGCCGGCCACGAGCAGCCCCGCCAGCAGGCATAAGCCCGCGCGTGACGGATGCCGATCAGCGTGTGTGTTCATTCGACCACCACCTCGGTTGTTCCCCGCTCCTTGGAGAGCCTGGGCACCATGCGCAGCGTCTGGTCCCGCCCGCCGCGGCGTATCACCACCTCGTAGGGCCGGATCGCGACCACCTCGCCGCCGGCCACGCGCGCGCCGACGGATACCGTCTGTCCGCTGATCACGGCGCTGGCGCCGTGCTCCGAAACCATCGTCGACTGCAGCACCGGGCCGGCGCTGCGCACCGGCGCGGCGCCGCCGCCGAACGGGCGGGTCGGATCGCCGAGGCCGGCGAGCGGATCGTTCGCCAGCGCCGGGGCGGCGAGACAGACGAGCAGCATGAGCGTCGGATTTCGCATATCTACCTATGTTCAATTATCGTGCCAGCCCGGCCTAGACCCCGATCCAGGCCTTGTCCAGGCTCAGGGTATAGATCAGCAGGCTCAGCGTCGAGGCGGGATAGTCGTCGCTCTCCAGCCGCACCCGGCCCCACAACACCTTCACCGGCAGGCGTTCCAGGGCCTGCAGGTAGCGCACCATGTCCAGGTACTGGCCGCGGACCTCGATGCGCATGCCGTGCTGATAGACCGTCGCCTGGGCCGCCGCGCCGCCGTCCGCCGGCGCGCCGTTCAAGGGCTCGGCCGGCAGGTTCTCGACCTTGATCACCTGCAAGGCACGGTTGCGCGCCAGCATCTGCTGGACCAGGCGCGGCATCTCCTGCGGGCTTACCAGGCCGCGCACCAGCTCGGCGGTGGGCCCTTCGACGGTGGCCAGCCGCGCCTTGAGCTCGGCGACCCGCCGCTGATGGGCCGCGACCGGATCCTCGGAGTTCTCGGCCACCAGGCCTTCGAGCCGCACGTTGATGGCACGCATCTGCTCGAGCTTGGCCTGCACCTCGCCGCTCAGGCGCTGCTGCTCGGCACGCAGGCCGGGGAAGACCAGGTTGTCGGCGATCAGGAACAGCGTCGCCAGCAAGGTCGCAAAGATGATCGCCCGCTCGCGCAGCGACAGCGCATCGATGCGCGCCACGAGGATCTTCAGTTGGGCACGGAAATCCTGCTTCATGGCCGCGCCCCGCGCGGTACCCCGGACTTGAGCACGAATTCGACATAGGGCAGGCGCTGCTTGCGCTGATCGTCGAGCGGTCGCAGCATCTGGAAGACCTCGAACTCGGTGCCGGCCAGCAGCTTCTCGCCGGACAGTTTCTGCAGATACTCGGGGACGCGCTCCGGCACCCGGCTGCGCCCTTCCAGGGTGAGCTGCTCGCCGGCGCCCTCGATGGTGAAGCCGGTCAGCCACAGGTCCGGCAGGCGCTGGCGGGCGAGCGCGATGAAGTAATCCGAGTAACCGGCGGCGCCGTGGAACAGGTCGCGGCCGGCGACCGCGCGGATGCGCTCGAGCGCCGCGATGCGCTGCTCGAGACGATCGATCTCGCGCTGGCGCTGCGGGTCGACCTCCTGGTTCGCGACGCGCGCGCTGAACGCCGCGAGGCGCTGGTTGGCGGCGGCCAGGTCGCGGTCGACCTGGGCGGCCTGGCGCTGCAAGGCGCCGACCTGCCACCAGGCATAGAGATACATCAGCAGAATGCCGGCCAGCACCGCCACGCCGGCCTGCAACATCGTCCGGGCCGAGAATTTCTTCTCCTGGCGGCGGAAGATCGGGTGATAGAGGTTGACCTGCTGCCTCATAAGGCCTTCGCCTCGCGGCGCAGCGCGGCGCCGATGGTGGTCAGGCAGCGCGCCTGGAACTCCGCCGGCAGCGGCTGCTGCGCGTCGACCAGGGTGTTCACATCGAGAGGCGAGACCAGAAGATTGAGATTGCCGCGCAGATGATCGAGCAGCCCCGGCACCTCGACCGTCATCGGCGCCAGCACCAGGTGGCGGATCGGCGCGCTGCGGAAGTGGCTTTCGAAGTAATCCAGCGAGCGCTGGATCTCCAGGACGATCTGGTCCACGACCGCGAGGCGTTCGGCCTCCTGCGCCAGGCCGTCGGCGCCGACGCCGATCGAGCGGCTGAGATACAGGTCGCCGTTACGCGTCAGCGTCAGCATGCCGGAGGCGGCCTTGAGCGCCAGCAGCGCCACGCCCTCGGCGTCCTCGGGCAGCAGCGCCGCGACGTTGCGCTGGGCGAGCTCGGGGATGTCGATGACCTGCAGATCCACGCCGGCGGCGTCGAGCAGGTCGACGCGCTCCTGGATGGCCGGGTTGCGCGCCGCCACCACGTACATCTCGCGCGCGCGTCCCGGCGCGGCCTCGCCCGGCAGGTCGAAGACGTCGAGCGAGGCGTCGTTGATGTGGAAGCCGATCAGGTCCTTGATGCGCCAGCGCACCGCGGCGCGCAGCTCCTCGGGCTGCACGTCCGGCGCCTCGGTGAGCAGCAGCTGGTAGTCGCCGCCGTTGAGAAACGTGGTGCAGCGCGCCTGCTTGAGCTGGTGGTCGCCGACCAGGCCGGCGACGAGCTGGGCCGCCGACCGCCCGGCCTCCGCCGGGCGGAAGTCCCAGTCCACGATACGCGGCCGCGCGCCGTCGGCGGCGACGCGCACCATGCTGACCCCTTGGGACCCGAGCCCGATGGCGGTCAGCCCGTTCGGCTTGGATGCCTTTTTCCAGAACCTCAACAGGGGAGCTCTCCTCGCGCGGGCCGGCCCCGGACCTGTCCGACCCGCTCGATTAACCTGCCCCGGGAATCAACCGGCAGGGTGTTTTTATTCAAGAGTAGCAGAAGATTCACAAAGCAACCTGCTGTTGTCAATGAATTTTCGGGAATCCCGCCGAGTCGAATTTGCCTCGCACGCCGGGTGCTGCGGGTACCCCGGCAACCTGGCCGAACCCTCAAGGTTCCGTCCACCGCACCACGGAGACGCTGCCGCCGGCACCGGAAATCTCCACGGCATCCATCCAGGCCATCACCTGGTTGGCGCCGCGTTCGTTGAGATCGAAGTAGAGCCGGATGCGGGTATAAGTCCGCGACGCCGGCAAGGCCACCGTCTGGGTACCGCCCTGCCAGCAACTGGCAAGCGGCGGCGCGGTCGAGCCGCAGGCGGGTGCCACACCCGGCGACGGGTCGCTCCAGACCGCGATCGTCGCCCCGCCCGCCTCTTCCAGCAGCACCCGTAGCTCGGCATCGCGCGGATTGCCATTGGCCGAATGTTTCACATAGCCCAGAAAGGTATTGACGGTGAGGCCGCTGCCGGTCGTGATGGGTGTCGGCAACGTGAACCATCGGTAACCCGTGAGACGCTGATTGTTCCCCGCCGGGGTGGTCTGGGCGCGCAGCGCGCCGGTGCCGGAGACGGTATTGCTGCAGACGCCGATCGGACAATTCGCAGCGCTATGGTAATCGCTGGTGCCCTGCGCCGAGCTCAGCACCTGCGTCCAGCCGGCGATCCCGTTGAAGTGCTCGCTGAACAGCGGCACGCCGCCCGGCCGCAGATCGACTTCGACGGTGCGCACCGCGTTGCCGAGCACGCCGCGCGCGCGCAGGCGGCAGTCGCCGAATACCACGGCGGGCACCGGGGTCGCGAGGACGGCGAAGGAGGTCGTCGCGCCGCCGCCGAACGGGTTACCGACGGTCTCGGCCAACGACGCGTCGCAGGCGGTACCGTTGGCATACCGTCGGGCTGCGCGCTCGACGGCGCTCTCGGCCAGGAACAGCGCCTCGATGGCGTCGTTCTGGACCGCGGCGCCGACGATGCTCGATCCCGACAGGCTCAAAGCGGTCAGCAGACCGGTTGAAACCAGCAGGAGCAGGACGATCGCCACCAGGACGGTGGCGATGCCGCGTTGATGGCGCAGCGGAGTGGGCGCGCGCCGGTCAGTTGACGACTTCATGCCAGTCCCGGATCGCGGTGCTGCCGCCGAAGGTGATGAAATCCACGCCGGCCTCGACCTGGTAGTCCGGGTTGGGACCCACGTTGTTCTCGCGCAGGTCGAAGAAGATTTCGAGGGTATCGACCGTACGGCCGACCAGTCCGCCGACCGGAAGGGGCGCTATGCTGACTTGCGTCCACGGAGCGGTGACTCGCGTATCGTTCGACCACAACACTTGCGTCGGGCCTCCGCTGCTGCTGCGCACGCTGATTTGAATCAAGTGCGGACGCGTTCCGGCCGGGTTGTCGTTGGTCTTGCGCCAGAGGAAATCAAGCGCGATCGGCATGCCGGCGGCGGCGACGAAGGACCCGGCACCGAGCGAGCGCTCGATGCGATAACGATAGCGGTCGTTGTCGCCGTTAGGGTCGCTGGTGACATAGACGCTCCCGGTCAACGGGGTCGATCCGGGCGCATTACCGTAGATCACGTTGTCCCAGCCTCCGAATCCAGCGCCATTGGATTCCGTCGCCGTCCAGCCAGTCGGCGTCGGCGGCGGGATCAGCGGCGGTGGCGGGGTCGGAAAATGCTCGGCGAACCCGCTGGTGAAATCCGCCTCGATGGTGCGCGTGACGCTGCCGACGCGCCCCGCCACCCGCACCCGGCATTCGCCGCCCACGGTCGCGGCCGCGACCAGGGTGAAGCTGCCGCGGCCCAGGTTCACCGGCCCGTCAGGCGCCAGTCCCGCGCAACCGACGCCGCCGAGCCGCGCGCCGGCGCGCGCCACGCCGCTCTCGGCCAGGAACAGCGCCTCGACCGCGTCGTTGTTGAGCGCGGTGTCGATGAAATCGGCGCCCGAGCGGCGCAGCGCCGCCAACAGGCCGGCCAGCACGATCAGCAGCAGCACGACGACGACGATGACCGTCGACATTCCGGCCTGGCGGCCGCCGGCACGGCGATCGCGACGCGGACTTGGCATCATGGCTTGTTCCTCAAGGCGACGCGCGTGCGCTGCGTATAGGTGCCGGCGCCCTGGACGAGCGACAGCGTGATCTGCACATAGCGCACGTTCACGTTGCTGGCCGTCGCGTTGTTGTCCTGATCGAAGTACGCGAAGCCCAAGGCGCTCACCTGGTCGACCAGCAGCGGCGCCGGCGCCACCGGCGGCGCGCTGTAGGCCAGGGTCACGTTCGGCAGGGCCTGGTTCACCGTCACCGTCACGCCGTCGGCCTTGGTGAACTGCGGGTTGATCAGGCTCATGTTGAGGCTGTAGTTCGCGCCGGTGTGGTCGACCTCGCGCAGCTCGCGCGCCAGCCGCTCGGTGGCGTAGCGCAGCTTGCCGAGGGTGACGAGGCTGGCGCTGGTCGCGTCGTAGGCGCGCAGGCCGTTGACCAGCATCGGCGCGGCCGCCGCCACCAGGATGCCCAGCACGACGATGGCCGCGACCATCTCGATCAGGCTGAATCCCCGGCTGCTCGTCGCCCGCGCGCGCATGTCAGTATTGCACCAGCAGGAACACGACCTGGGCGCGCGTCGCCAGGCCCTGGGAGATCGTCACGCTGACGTCCCGGCAGGTCGCGCCGTTCGGGCAGGCGGTGGCCAGGCCGCCGACATAATTCGCGCCGATCGTGACACCGCGCGTGAAGCCGGCCGGCACCGCCGGCAGGCCGTTGCAGATGGCATTGGTCAGGGTCGGGGCGGTGAAGCCGAGGTTGCGGCGCGTCGCCAGGATATGCTCACTGCACTCCTGGGCGAGCTGGGTGGCGATCTGGATGTCCTCGTTGGTGCCGAGCTTGCCGGCCACCTGGCCGTACAGCCCGAGCAGCGTCAGCATGCCGACGCTGACGACGACGATCACCAGCACCAGCTCGATCAGCGTGAAACCCTTGATCGCGGCGCGGCGCATGTCAGTAGCTCGCGGCGACGAAGCCGCCGATCGGCTGCACGGTCACGGTCGCCGTGCGCGCGGCGCGCGTCAGCGTGAAGCTGCGCGCCGGTACGGCGGAGACCAGAACGCCGCCGCTCACCGGGCGGCCGAGGCTGTCGAAATCGGTGTTGGAGCCGGCCGGCGCCAGGGTCACGCCGTTCTCGAGCGTGACGGTGAAGGCCTGGCCGGACTCGGGATCGGTGACCACGTCGCCGACCGCCGTGCACGGCGCGGCGCCGAGCGCGGTGAGGCAGCTCACGGTGTAGGCCGTCCCGCCGGCGGAGACGTTGATGCGCAGCGACACCCCCCAGCTCATGGCCAGCGTCTGCACATGGCGCACATGCTGGGCGAGCAGATCGGCCTGGGTGGTGGCGGAATACTCGTCGCGCGACTGGAAGCGCACCGCGACGCTGACCGAGAGGATCGACAACAACAGGATCACCGCGACGAGCTCCAGCAGGGTGAAGCCCCGGCACCGGGTGAATCCAAGCGGTCGGGTCGCGATGGGTGACATACCGGTTTCCTGACTGCCCGGGCGGAACGAAGGGAGAGGTCGGAATGCCCGCTCCGGAGACTCCGGAGCGGGCGCTTCCTTCACAGCAGGCGCTTGCCCGGACGGAAGCTTGCGCTCGCGCGCCCGGGCGGTTCGACGATTACAGCGTCGGCTTGGTCAGCACGCCGGCGGCGTAGCCGAGAGAGACACAGTACTGGGTGGCCGAACCGAAGTCCGCCGTCAGACTGATGTCGGTGCCGGCCGTCGCGTCGATAATGGTCGTCGCGCCGCCGCAGGCGCCCGCCGCCGCGGTGAAGTCGCCGGCACCGTCGAACTCCAAGTTCACCTGGGCGACCGTCGGGGTGCCGGTGCGGTTCACCGCCTTGGCCACGGACACGGCCGAGGACATGGCGCCGATCGCGCCCATGAACGCGCCGCGGCGCGCCGAGTCCTCGACGCTGGCGAAGCGCGGCAGCGCCGTCACCGCCAGGATGCCCAGGATCACGATCACCAGAACCAGCTCAATCAAGGTAAAACCCGCCTGCTGCGTCTTCATTGCAATTCTCCTGCTTTGTTGCGTTGAGTTAGTGGTACCGCTACACCGAAATCATTCGTTCGTTGCAAACCGATCAGCATCCGCTCACGTCGGTGGTCACCGCGCCGGTCGTGCCGTTGTACTCGGCCTGGCAGGTCGCGAGATTCGGCGGCGTGGCGCGGAAGGTCGCGGTGGCGCCGTAGGCCGTCGTGTAACCGTCGAAGGGCTGGGCCGGGTTGCCGGCCTGCATGGCCGTGCCGATGCCCGCGGCCGTGGCCAGCGGGATGCCGGTGCCGGCGTTCACGTCCACCGTGCCGCCGATCATCGCGACCGTGGTCGCGGTCATGTTGCCGGCGGCGAAGTAGGCCGCCTGGGTGACCGCCACCGCCGAGCGCAGGCCGCCGGCCACGCCGTTGACGCTGGCGACGCGCGCCTGGGTCGTGATGTTGATGTAGCGCGGCAGCGCGACCGCCGCCAGCAGCGCCAGGATCACCACCACGATCACCAGTTCGATCAGCGTGAAGCCCTTCTGTCTTGCATTCATCGTTCCGCTCCTCGTACGTCGAAATCTTTCAGTGAACCCAGCGCTCGTGGCCGGCGTCGATCCAGGCATACGGCTCGACCGCGGCCAACTGCGCCCCTTCGATGGGCGGCGGCTGACTTCCCGCCGGCCCGATGACACTCTGTCCGTACAGCACCCGCAGCGTGAAGCGGATGCGGGCCGGTGCGCCGAGGTCGCTGCGGAAGTAGTCCGCGTTCTTCACCCGGTACACCAGGGTCCGGCTCGGGACATCGAAGTACCAATGCCCGGGCGGGACCGTCGCCGGGTCCACCCCGCTCAAGGCCCCCAGGTAGTTGTGGGGCACCTCGGCCAGGCGGTCCATGGGATTGCTGCCCTCCAGGGACCGGACACCGGTGAAATCGCCGTTCACATAGTGTTCTGCAACCTTTATGCCAATCGCACTGCGCAGCGCCCCGGCCACCTGCTCAATCGCGGTCCGCTCGGCCTCCACCTGCAAGGCCCACAACCGGCCAAAGGCCACGGCGAACAGGGTCGCGATGATGGCGATGACCGCCACCAGCTCGAGCATGGAGAATCCGCTGTGACGCGGATCGGCAATCCGGTGCGCCCTGGCCGGCACCCCCGCCGTGGGACGTCGAAGCCCAAAACTCATGGGTGACAATAGGATACGCCCGGCGCTTCCGCCAGTTTCGAGATGCGCGGCACGCGCCGGGGGCATCAGCCGCCGCCGCGCGCGGCGCTCGCCAGGTCCCACATCGGCATGAACACGCCGAGGGCCAGGACCAGCACCATGGCGCCGATAATGACGATCATGACCGGCTCGATCGCCGAACCCAGGTTCTTGAGGTCGTAGTCGACCTCGCGCTCGTAGTAGTCCGCGACCTCGGACAGGAGATCGACCAGCGACCCGGACTCCTCGCCGACCGAGATCATCTGCACCACCAGCGGCGGAAACAGCCCGGTGGCGGTGGCGGTGCGGGTCACGGTCTCGCCGCGCTCCATGCCGTCGCGCATCTGGAAGATGCGCTCGCCGACGTAGTCATTGGCCACCGCGCGCCCGACCACGCCCATGCCCTGCACCACCGGCACGCCGGCGCGCAGGATCAGCGACAGCGAGCGCGCGAAGCGCCCGAGCGTGGCGCGCAGGATGGTCTTGCCGACGATCGGCAGGCCGAGCTTGAGGCGGTCCCACTGGTAGTGGCCGTCGGGGCTGTTCACGTACAGGCGTATGCCGACGTAGGCGAGCAGGGCCGCGAACAGCAGCAGGTACCAGTAATTCACCGTGAAGTTCGAGGTCGCGATCAGGACCTGGGTGGCCCAGGGCAGTTCGGCCTTGAAGCTGGAGAAGATCTTGGCGAAGGCCGGGATCACGAACAGATTGATGATCACCATGGCGATGCCGATCGCGACCAGCACGAAGATCGGGTAGCGCAACGCCTGCTTGATGCGCTCGCGCGTATCCTTCTCGCGCTCCAGGTACTGCGCGAGCTGCAGGAACACCTCCGGCAGGCTGCCGGTGGTCTCGCCGACCTGCACCATGGCGACGAACATCGGCGAGAACATCTTGGGGTGGCGGCGCGTCGCGGCGGTCAGGTCCATGCCGGCGTCGAGCGCCTCGCTGATGCTGGCGATGATGTTGGCCAGCGCCGGGTTCTGGGTGGTGTCGCGCAGGCCGCGCAGCGACTGCATGATCGGCACGCCGGCCTTGAGCAGGGTGTACATCTGCCGGCAGAAGAAGATCTGGTCGACCAGCGTGACCTTGCCCTCGCCGAGCTGCCAGCGCATCGCCTTGAGGCCGGCGAACACGTCGTGCGCGACGTCGGCCTCGTTGATATCGACCGGCGTGATGCCGTTGTTGAACAGCTGGCCGGCGACCGCGTCGGCGCTGGCCGCCTCGATGCTGCCGCGCACCGCCTCGCCGCGCCGGTTGCGCCCGCTGTACTGGTAGATCGCCACCTCAGTCCTCCAGCCCGAAGGTCACGCGCATCACCTGGTCCATGGTGGTGATGCCGCGCACCGCCAGGTCCAGCACGCCGCGCTTGAGGCTCACGTAGCCCGGCTGGCGGCGCACCGCCTCGCCGAAGGCGATCGGATCGCCGCGGTGCAGGGCGTTCAGGGTGGCCTCGTCCATCTCGACCAGCTCGTAGACGCCGATACGCCCCTGGTAGCCGGAGTTGTTGCAATAGGTGCAGCCGCGGCCGCGCTTGAACACGATGCCGTCGAGGTTGCCGAGCTCGGCCTGCGCCACCGCGCGCATCGGCGCGTCGAGCTCGTGCGGCGTGGCGCAGCTCTCGCAGATCTTGCGCACCAGGCGCTGGGAGACGATGCCGCGCAGCGACGCGGCCAGCAGGAACGGAGCCGCTCCCATGTCCAGCAGCCGCGCCGGCGTGGACAGCGCGTCGTTGGTGTGCAGCGTGGACAGCACCAGGTGGCCGGTCATGGCGGCGCGCAGGCCGATCTCGGCGGTCTCCTGGTCGCGCATCTCGCCGACCAGGACGATGTCCGGGTCCTGGCGCAGCACCGCGCGCAGCACGCGCGCGAAGCTGAGATCGATCTTGGTGTTGACCTGCACCTGATTGATGCCCGTCAGCCGGTACTCGATCGGGTCCTCGACGGTGATCACCTTGGCCGACGGCTTGTTGAGCTCCTTGAGCGCGCCGTACAGGGTGGTGGTCTTGCCGCTGCCGGTCGGGCCGGTGACCAGCACCATGCCGTGCGGGCTGTGGATCATCCGGCGGAAGCGCGCCAGCGCGTCCACGGGCATGCCGAGCTGCTCGAGGTCGAGCGCGCCGGCCGACTGGTTGAGCAGGCGCATCACCGCCGACTCGCCGTACTGCACCGGCATGGTCGACAGGCGCACGTCGACGCTCTGGTCGCGCACCCGCACGTTGAAGCGGCCGTCCTGCGGCAGGCGCTTCTCGGAGATGTCGAGCCCGGCCATGAGCTTCAGGCGCGACACCACGGCGCTCGCGATGCGGCGCTCGGCGGTGGTCTGGACGCGTAGCACGCCGTCCTGGCGGAAACGGATGCGCAGCTCGCGCTCGTCCGGCTCGAAGTGGATGTCCGAGGCGTTGACCTGCACGGCGTCCTCGAACACGGTCTGGATCAGCTTGACCACCGGCGCGTCGGTGAGCCCGTCGGCGGCGAGCTGGCCGAGGTCGACGTCGTAGGCGGACATCTCCTGGTCGAGCTCCTGGGCGAGGCCGCTGATCTCCTCGGTGCGGCGGTACATGATGTCGACGGTCTTGAGCAGGTCGGTCTCGCTCACCACCGCCAGCTTCAGCGGCCGGCCCAGCACCCGCGACAGCTCGTCGTAGGCGAACAGATCGGTCGGGTCGGCCATGCCGATCAGCAGTCCGTCGCGCGCGTCCTCGAGTCCCAGCACCCGGAAGCGGCGCGCGTGCACCTCGGGGATCAGCCGCACGGTTTCGGGCTTGAGCGGGTAGCGCTTGAGGTCGATGTAGGGGATGCCGAGCTGCCGGGCCAGGAAGTCGAGCAATTGCTCCTCGGTGAGATAGCCGTTGTCGACCAGCACGCGACCGAGCTTGCGGCCGCTCTTCTTCTGGTCGGCCAGCGCCTGGGTGAGCTGCTCCTGGGAAATGACCTTGTGCTCGATCAACAGGTCGCCGATGCGCAGCTTCTTCGGCTTGATGTGGGTCACGGACATCGGTTCGCCCTCGCTGGCGTTGACACCTTGGGCTAGACTCGGCCTTCGGCGGCTAACTCTGGATAAAGACTAGGCAATTGCTGGATATTTGCAAAAACCGCGCCAAAACCGGCCGGGGCGCATGAACCCGCCGCTCCCCACGCTGCACGTGGTCCTGTTCCAGCCCGAAATCCCGCCCAATACCGGGAATATCATCCGGCTGTGCGCCAACACCGGCGCCCGGCTGCATTTGATCGAGCCCCTGGGATTCCAACTTACCGACCGGCAGCTCAAGCGCGCCGGCCTCGACTACCACGAATGGGCCGAGGTCGCGACCTACCCCGACCTGGACGGGTTTCTGACCCGGATCGCGCCGCCGCGGGTGCTGGCCTTCACGACCCGGGCGCAGCGCCTGCACACGGCCATCGACTATGCACAGGGGGATGCGCTGCTGTTCGGCGCCGAGACCCGCGGCCTGCCGGCCGCGGTGCTGGACACCGTCCCGGACACCCGGCGGCTGCGGCTGCCGATGCGCCCCGGGGTGCGCAGTCTCAATCTGTCGAACGCGGTGGCGGTGGCGGTCTACGAGGCGTGGCGGCAGCTGGGGTTCGCGGGCGGGGCTTAGAATTTACTCCTGCTTCGGCTCGCGGCTCAGCAGCGCCGCGACGGCATCGTCGGGGCGCAGGCCCTCGAACAATACCCTGTAAACCTGCTCGG
This sequence comes from Acidiferrobacterales bacterium, assembly GCA_036393295.1. Lineage (GTDB taxonomy): Bacteria > Pseudomonadota > Gammaproteobacteria > Acidiferrobacterales > UBA6901 > DASWHF01. Next base: position 3,650 of record DASWHF010000157.1, on the reverse strand, counting down.
TGATCGGCATCTCGACGGCGACCCGCGCCGCCAGGGTGCGCACCTCGCGCGCGGTCGCCACGCCCTCCGCCACCTGGCCGAGCTCGCCGAGGATTTCGGCGAGCTTGCCACCGCGCCCGAGCGCCAGCCCGACCCGGCGGTTGCGCGACTGGTCGTCGGTGCAGGTCAGCACCAAGTCGCCGATTCCAGCCAGGCCCATGAAGGTTTCGGGGCGGCCGCCGAGCGCCTCGCCCAGGCGCCGCATCTCAGCCAGGCCGCGGGTGATGAGCGCGGCGCGCGCGTTGGCACCGAAACCGAGCCCATCGCTGATGCCGGTGGCGATCGCCAGCACATTCTTGACCGCGCCGCCGATCTCGACGCCGACCCGGTCGAGACTGGTATAGGGGCGCACCCGGTCGTTGCGCAGCCAATCGGCGATGCGCTCGGCGACCTCGAGCTCGCGCGCGGCGACGGTCAAGGCGGTCGGCAGGCCGCGGGCGACCTCGCGCGCGAAGGTCGGTCCCGAGACGATGCCGCTCGCGCGCGCGCCGAGCAGCTCGTCCGCCACCTGGCTCAGCAGCTTGCCGGTGCCGTGCTCCATGCCCTTGGTCGCCCAGGCGATCAGCGCGTCGCCGCTCAAACGCCCGGCCAGCGCCGCGAGCACGCTGCGGAAGGCGTGGCTCGGCACCGCCACCAGGAACTGGCGGACTTCGGCGGCCAGTTCCGCGAGGTCCTCGCGCAGGTGCAGATTCTCGGGGAAAGCGACGTCGGGGAGAAAATCGCGGTTGGCGCGCTCGTGGGCGAGGCGCGCCATGTGCGCGGCATCGTGCCCCCAGAGCAGCGTGCGGTGGCCGTTGCGCGCCAGCAGCACCGCCAGCGCGGTTCCCCAGGAACCGGCGCCCAGGACCGCGATCGTCGTATCCCTGTCCTGCGTCATGTCGCCTCAAAAAACCCAACGCAAAGACGCAAAGGCGCGAAGAAAACATTCGCCACTGTAGGCGGGGCTTCCAGCCCCGCCGGCCACAGTGCGGCACCACCCCCGGCGGGGCTGGAAGCCCCGCCTACAATTTTCTATTTCGTTCTCTTCGCGCCTTTGCGTTGGGTGTTTCAAATCCATTGCGTCAGGCGGCCTCAGTGGCTCGCCTGACGCTGCTGGAGCGCGGCCTGTTTCTGCTGATACAGCATCTCGAAATTCACCGGGTTGATCAGCAGCTGCGGGAAACCGCCCTTGCCGACCAGCTCGTTCACCGCCTCGCGGGCGAACGGCAGCAGGATGTTCGGGCAGGCGATCTCGAGCACCAGCGGCAGCTCCTTGTCCGGCACGCCGTTCAGGCGGAACAGCCCGGCCTGCTGCAGTTCCACCAGAAACATGTTCTTGTCGGTGAGCTTGGCCGTCACGGTCACGGTCAATACCACTTCATGCATGCCCTGCGCGGCATTGAAGGCGGAGTGCGCGATGTTGAGCTGGACCTCCACCTGCGGGGCGGATTGCTCGAGAAAGACCTGCGGCGCGTTCGGCGCCTCATACGAAACGTCCTTCACATAGATCTTTTCCAGGTTCAACATCGGGCCCTGGGCGGGGGTCGGCTCGGCCATGATTAATTCCTTGGTTGTTCGGCATCAGAAAGCTTGCATGTTAAACCACGGGAGGCGCGGGGGGAAACCGGCGGGGCGGGCCAGCGCTTGCGCGATTCAGCTCGCGGCCAGCAGGGTGTCCAGCTCGCCGCTCAGGTCGAGCTCGGCCAGATCGGCGTAACCGCCGACATGGGTGTCGCCGACGAAGATCTGCGGCACGCTGGTGCGGCCGGTGATGCGCACCATCTCGGCGCGCTGCTCGGGCTGCTCGTCGACCGGAATGCAATCGACGGCCACGCCCTTCTTCTCGAGCAGCCGGGCCGCCATCTGGCAGTACGGGCAGACACGCGTGCAGTACATCCTCACCCGTGCCATGCCCGCCTCACTTTTTGACCGGGAGGTTCTCGCTCTGCCATCGAAGGAAGCCGCCGGCCAGGACATGCGCGGTGCCGAAGCCGTGCTTCCTGAGTATCAGGGCGGCGCGCGCCGAGCGCTGGCTGGTCTGGCAGCTGACCACGATCGGCTTGTCCTTGTATTTGGCGATCTCCGGCAGGCGCGCGGCCAGCCCCGACATCGGCACGTTGACGGCATTGGGGATGTGGCCGCTGCGGAATTCGTTCGGCTCGCGCACGTCGATCAATACCGCCGACTCGCTGTTGATGAGGCGCACCGCCTCGTTCACGGGCAGCATCCGGATACCATAAAGATAGCGCGTCAGCGGCCCGGCCACGAGCAGCGCCAGCACCACGATCAGACCCAGGAACAAATACCAGTTGTTGACAACGAACTGCATGGTGGGGTTAATCCGAAAACAAGAAAGTGGGCTGAAAGTCGCCGTCATGCCTCGCGCCCCGGCCCGGTACCGGCCGGTGGCGCACCCGGTCCCGGCATCAGCTCGGGAAGTTGGAGCAGAATGCCGCCCGCATCGCCCCGATCAGGTGCAGAATGCGCGGCTCGGCGATGCGGTAATAGACTTTGTTGGCGTCCTTGCGCGAGGCCAGGATGCCCTTGTCGCGCAGGATCGAGAGGTGTTGGGAGATATTGCTCTGCGACGTGCCCACCTGCTCGACGATGTCCTGAACGCTGACCTCGTTGGTGGCGCCCAGCAGGCACAGGATCTTGAGCCGCAAGGGGTGCGCCATGGCCTTGAGCGAGTGGGACGCATTGTAGATGTCGTCCTCGTTGGTAATCAGGACAACATTCTCGGCAGGAGCACTCATCGGGTTCGCCTCATATCGATTATTCGTGGCCGTTTCACTCACAGAACATGCCCAGGTTACCGCCATGCCTCCCCTCCGTGGCTGATATTGGTCCAGAAACATTATACAATATTAGCGAATTTGAAAAGACCATAAATCACGCAGGTTAAGACAGGCATGCCGTCATCCCCCAAGCCCTTGATCCTGATCGTTCTGGATGGTTGGGGCTATCGCGAAAACCCTGAATTCAACGCCATCGCCAGTGCCAAAAAACCCGTCTGGGACCATCTTTGGGGCAATTCCCCACATACGCTGATCCACGCCTCGGAGGCGGCGGTCGGTCTGCCCTCGCATCAAATGGGCAATTCCGAGGTCGGCCATCTCAATCTGGGCGCCGGGCGGGTGGTCTACCAGGAATATACCCGCATCAACCGGGCGATCGGCTCGGGGGCGTTCTTCGCCAACAAGACCCTGACCGACGCGGTCGATCTGGCCGTCCGCGACGGCAAGGCGGTGCATATCCTCGGGCTGCTGTCGCCGGGCGGGGTACACAGCCACGAGGATCACATCCACGCCATGGCCGAGCTCGCGGTCAAGCGCGGCGCCCGCGAGGTCTGCCTGCACGCCTTTCTGGACGGGCGCGACACGCCGCCGCAAAGCGCCAGCCAGTCTATCCGGGCGATGGAGCAGAAGTTCCAAGAGCTCGGCGCCGGGCGCATCGCCTCGATCATCGGCCGCTACTACGCCATGGACCGGGACCATCGCTGGCCGCGCATCCAGGCGGCCTATGACCTGCTGACCCTGGGCAAGGCGGAATACCGCGCGCACTCGGCGAGCCGCGCGCTCGAAGATGCCTACGCGCGCGGCGAGACCGACGAGTTCGTCCAGGCCACCGCC
>DASWHF010000156.1:0-3651 GCA_036393295.1 Acidiferrobacterales bacterium | reverse complement strand
GCGGCGTGATCGCGGCGGTCGCCACGCCGGTCGACGAAGCCGGCTCGCCCGACACCGCGCGCGCCACGAAACTGGCGCGCCATCTGCTCGACCACGGCTGCGACGGTCTCAACGTGCTCGGCACCACCGGCGAGGCCACCTCGTTTTCGCTCGACGAGCGCAAGCGCGTGATGAGCGCCTACGCGCAGGCCGGCCTGCCGCGCGACCGAATGATGGTCGGCACCGGGGCTGCGGCGGTTGCCGACGCGGTGGCCTTGACGCGGCATGCCGCCGAGCTCGGCTTTGCCGGCGCGCTGCTGTTGCCGCCGTTCTACTACAAGGGCGTGCCGGACGACGGACTCGTCGCCTATGTCGACACCATCGTGCAGGCGACGGCGGCAAAGCCCGTTCCGATCTACCTTTATCATTTCCCGCAGCAGTCCGGCCTGCCGTGGCATGTCGCGCTCCTTCGCCGGCTGCTCGACCGGTTCGGCGAGCGCATCGTCGGCTTGAAGGATTCCTCCGGCGACATGGCCTATGCGCGCGAGGCCGCGGCGATTGCACCGCGTTTTAAGGTTTTCCCCTCGACCGAGGCGGTGCTGCTGGAAGCCCGCGCCGGCGCCTTCGCCGGCTGCATCTCGGCCACCGCCAATCTCAACGCCGACCTCTGCCAGCGCGCCTATGCCGGCGGCGACCGGGGAGCGCTCGACGACGCCGTCGCCATCCGCAAGCTGTTCGACGGCAAGGCGCTGGTCTCCGGCGTCAAGGCGCTGCTGGCGCATATCCACGCCGACCCGGCGCTGGCGCGCGTCAAGCCGCCGCTGGCGCCGTTCCCCGCCGCCGACCGGGCCAGCGCGGCCGCCGGCTACGACGGCGTGCGCGCCAAGCGCGTGGCCTAGGCAAGGCGGGGATGTCGGATGGCGCCGAGGGACATTTCGGTTGCAATCATCGGCGGCGGAATCGGCGGCCTCACAGCCGCCGTCAGCCTGTTGCAGGCCGGATTTGACGTACGTGTGTACGAGCAGGCGAGGTGGCTTTCCGAGGTCGGCGCCGGCATCAATATCGGTCCGAACGCATCCCGCATCCTGATCCGGCTCGGCTTGCGCGAGGAACTCGACAAGGTCGCGTTCCGCTCGCCCTACATGCATCAGCGCCGCTGGCAGGACGGCCGCACGCTGACCCGCACGCCGCTCGGCAACGCAATTGAGGCCGAGTTCGGCGCCCCGCACATGATCTTCCATCGCGGCGAGCTGCATTCGATACTGGCCAAAGCGGTGCCGCCGGAGCGCGTGCATCTTGCGCATCGCTGCATCGACATCCGCCAGCGCGGCGATCGCGTGGAAGCGCAGTTCGACAACGGCGTGCAAGCCAGCGCCGATGTGCTGATCGGCGCCGACGGCATCCACTCGACCGTGCGGCGCATCCTGCTCGGCCCCGAGCCGCCGCGCTTTGCCTGCCGGGCCTATCGCGGCCTGATCCCGGCCGAACGGGTGAGCGATCTCGCCCCCGAGTCGACAGCCTGGCTCGGCCCGGGTCGGCACTTCATCCATTATTTCGTCTCGGCCGGGCGGCTGCTAAATTTCGTCGGCCACGTCGAGCAGGACGCCTGGGTCAGCGAATCCTGGACCGAGCCGGGCAGCGTCGATGATTTGCGCGCGGCCTATGCCGGCTGGCACCCGCAGGTGCAGCGCATCATCGATGCCGTCGACGAGACCTTCATCTGGGCCGTGCTCGACCGCAAGCCGATCGCGCGCTGGAGCTTCGACCGTATCGCCATGCTTGGCGATTCCTGCCATCCCATGCTGCCGTTCATGGGCCAGGGCGGCGCCCAGGCCATCGAGGACGCCGCCGCGATCACCGCCTGCCTGCTGCACTCCGGCGACGACCTCGTAGCCGCGCTCAAGCTCTATGAGACCGTGCGTCTGCCGCGCGCCTCCAAGGTCCAGAACGGCTCGTGGGAGAACAAGACCCGCTTCCATATGCCTGACGGCCCCGAACAGGTCGCGCGCGACGCCGCCATGGCGAAGGGCATGACCGATTGGTCCTACCGGTCTATCGCCTGGGTGTACGGACACGACGCCAGCGTGCTGCCGCAGCCGGCCTGAACGCCACGTGTCGGTAGCTAATCAAGTTGTCCGGTTTTGGTAGCACATCATTTGTCCGCTTCTGTTTGTTTCTGCTGCTGGCTTGTGGGGCTTGTGGGCGGGCGCGAAGCGGCCGTCCACAAACCCACAAGCGCTTGAGGTGGCGCGTCGAAGCGGATCACGCGGCAGCCTTCAAAGCGCCTCCCTCGATGAGCCGACCGGCGGCGTCGTAGCGCGCCAGCAGGCGGGGTCCGTGGAACACGGCGAGCGCGCCGTCCGGATAGTGCCGGACCTTGACGCGGGCCTTGACGTAATGGGCGCGCGCGGGGCTTGCCGGCAGTTGCAGGCGGAGGCCGTTGTAGGCCACCGTGTTGTCGCGCGCCACGATGCGCTCGTCCTGCACGCACAGGACCTCGCGCAAGAGCCCTGGATCGGCGGTCACAAAGGCGCTCTCGGACAGCGCCGCCGGCCGTGCGAAGCGGGCGTTGTGGGCCGGCAGATAGACCTCGCGGATGAAGGCGTTGGCGGCCTCCACTTGGTCGATGCCGGCCAGCTTCAGTTCCTTGGGCAGGCGGTCCTGCAGCGTGCCGAACATGCGTTCGGAGCGCCCGCGCGCCTCCGGCGAATAGGCCGGGATATGCTCGATGCCGAGCCGGTCGAGGGCGCGGCCGACCGCCGTGAGGCGCTCCTTGTCGACCGCCTCGCCCGCCTTGGGGGTGAAGAAATAATGGCTGCCGCGGTCGGTATAGAGGCTTGATGGCAGGCCCTTGGCGCCGAACACCTCCAGCAGCGCCCGAAACGTCGAGGCGGTGCCTTCCTCCTCGACCAGGAACGCCGAGTAGATCGTGCTGGTGGCGTCGTCCATCGTCACGATCAGGTCGAGCTCCGGCTGGCCGGCAAGCCAGGCCGCGCGCGAGCCGTCCTGGTGCAGCATCATGCCCTCGCACGGCTTGCGCTCGCGCTTGCGACGGTGCGCCCCGCGCCGCGCCGCCCGCTCGACCAGCCCCGCTGTGTGCAACTGCGTCTTCACCCAGGTGTAGCCCCAGCGGAAGCCGTGATCGCGAACCAGATGCTCGTGAAAGTGCTTCACGTTCCAGCCCCGGTAGGCGCCGCCGTACAGCTCCAGCATCAACTGCGCGTCCGCGCTCGGCACCCGCTTGGGCGACGGCTTGCCGAGCCGGCGGTCGCGCAGCCCTTCCAGCCCGTCCTCCTCGTAGCGGTCCCGATAGCGCCGGAACTGCCGCTCCGACATGCCCAGCAACTCGCCGGCCTCCATCATCGACAACCAGCCGCTATCCCAGCGGCCCAAAACATCGCGAAACTTCTGCATCCTGCGGTCCTGTAGCCATGCTGTCCGGTTCATTGCCCCTGCTCCTGCGCAGGGAACAAAACCGGACAAGTCGTGTGCTACCTAACCCGGACAACTCATGTGCTTACGACAGCTGGTCCACGCGGGCTAGACACCCCGTTTTGTTTGAGCTATACAAGAACGCGGCTTCTTGCGGAGCAAGGAATATAGTCATGTCGTCGTGGCTGGTACTTATGTATTCTCTCATATTGGCCGCGCCTCCGACAGTGGTAATTACTT
>DASWHF010000155.1:0-13178 GCA_036393295.1 Acidiferrobacterales bacterium | reverse complement strand
GCGCGAGGAGTTGCTGGTGATCTCGACGCCGACCGGATCCGGCACCGCGCCGGTCGCACTGCCGCGGTCGTAGTAATCCGCCGAGACGTGCAGCTGGCCGTAGAGCTGCACGGCCTTGCCGAGCAGGTCGACGTCGGCCTGCGCGGCGCCGGCGGCCAGGCTGGCGCCGAGCGCCGCTACAATCGCTTTCTTTTGCATGATGAGTACCCTTGTCGATGGTCAGTTTGCGAAAAAGGCCGGGATACGGCCGGCTGCCGGGCAAGCGCCGCGATCAGCGGGGTCAGATTGTGTTCGCTGCGTATGACGAACTGATTTCCGGACGATGACGGATTCATGACATCCGCCCGCCGCCGTGCAAAAAGAAAGGCCGCCTTTTGGCGGCCTTCCCGCGGGGATGCGACCCGCTGACTACCGGCGCGTCCGTGCGCGCTTTTTCTTAGTCCCTGATCGTGAAGCCGGTGATCTTCAGGACGTCGTCCGTCGGATAACCGTCGACCGGCGGCATGTTGGCGTCGTTGCTGTGCTGGATCGAGACATACGCCGTCGTGCCGGAGGCGTCGAACATGAAGCCGGTCGGCTCGGCCGAGCTGTCCCTGACCGACAGGATCTTCACGCAGCCGTCGCTCTTGATATCGCGGTCGGCGCCGTCCGGCAGGCAGGCGAACACGTCGCCGTTGGCGTGGTCCTCGATCACGTAGAGGTTGCCGGTGCGCGGCTGGAACGCGATATTGTCGAAGGAGTTGAAGTCGGTGTCGCCCTCGACGAAGCGGTTCACGACCACCGTGCGCTGCGTGGGGCTGGCGGTGAGCGGCGCGTTGTCCACGCCGCACGCCGCCTCGGCATAGTTCTTCGCCCCCTCGTTGCCGGTGTTGGCGACGCAGAACCGCACCGCCTCGGGATTCGCCGGATCGCGGTACATCGGGTCGAGCTCCAGGTCCTCGGGGCGGTAGTAACCGGTGGCGCCCAGGGCGTCGGCGTCGGCGCGCGCAGTGGCGGCGTTGACCATCACCCAGGCGGCATTGCCGATCTCGCAGCCCTGGCCGACCTGCTGGGTGCCGTTCACGCAGGAGACCTGCATGGCGTGCACCGAGCCGGCCGCGAGCGGCGACTGGGACAGGTCGGCGATCGGGCCGGAGCCGGCGCGCGGCATGGCCGGCACGAACTTGAAGATCGCGCCGCCGTCGCTGTCGTTTACGCCGCTGCCCGGCCGCAGCTCGTCGCCGGCGATCACCACGCCGCTCGGCAGCACCGCGATGCCTTCCCAGGCCAGGGTCGGCAGCGCGTGGCGCTTGGCGATGTTCGCCGGGTCGGTCACCTCGCCGGTCGCGCGGTTGACCACGGTCTGTTCGCTGATACCGAGTGGGTTCAGGATCTCATAGGCCCCGCCGTCGGCGCGCTCCTCGGTGGCGAGAATCGTGCCCCAGGGCGTGGTGCGGATGCCGTCGCAGGACCACATGCCGCGCAGAATGGTCTCGACCGCGCCGCTGCCGAGGTCGATGCGCTGCACCGAGGGGTTGTACTTGCCGTTGGCCAGGAGTTCGCGACCGCCCTCGACGCAGGTGATGAGATGGGTCGGCGCGGCCTCGGGGTAGAAGGCCATCATGTCGGTGCGGTTGGCGGCGGAGCGCGTCAGGTACTCGGCCTTGAGACCGTGGGCGAGCCGCACCTGGTCCTGCGCGGTCTGGTGAGGCGTGCGATAGGGGCCGCTGGTGGACGGCGCCGAACCTTCCACCGGCTTGTTGATGCCGAACAGCTTTTCCGATTGCGCCTCAAGCAGTTGCATGACTTTGGCGCCGAAGTCGCGGTCGTTGTCGGCAGCGGCCGGAGCGGCGAGGCCCAGGGCGGCCAGCGCCAGTCCCAGGGCCTTGGCGGTGTGGTTTTTCGCATTCATGGCATGATCCTTGTAAGGGTAGGGGTGGAAACGGCCGGTCGGGCGAACTGCGCCCGGCCGGAGCAGCAGTCTGCCGCCGCCGTGTGACCCGACGGTGTCAGCGGTGTGGCAGATCCATGAAACCCAACGGGTCCGGAGTGACCAGACAGTGAGCACAGCGAAGCCAGCGGCGATGGCGCGATTCGCCGGGTGGTCGGAGACGACCAAGTACACGATCTACGGCGCGCTGTTCGGCCTGTGCTTCCCGGTCGGCTCGATCGCGTTCCTGGTGCTGATCGGCGCGCTGCCGGAGGCCAAGGGCTTGTGGCAGGCGGTCGTGCACGCGCACGCCAACCCGCTGCTGTTCGTGATCGACAGCGCGTCGCTGTTCCTCGGCCTGTTCGCGCGGCTGGCCGGGATGCGGCAGGACCGCATCCGGCGCTTTTCGGAGTCGCTCGAGGTCGAGGTGGCCGAGAAGACCGAGTCGCTGCGGATGGCGCTCGACGAGGCGCGCAAGGCCAACGAGACCATCGTCCACATCGCCGATCACGACGCGCTCACCGGGCTGCTCAACCGCCGCCGCTTCCAGAAGGAGCTGATGCAGTGGGCGGCCTATGCGCTGCGTTACGAGCGCGCGCTGGCGCTGATCTTCATCGATCTCGACAATTTCAAGTTCATCAACGACACCTACGGTCACCACATCGGCGACCAGTACCTGGTCACGATCGCCGACGCCCTGCGCCGCACCTTCCGGGCCACCGACCACCTGGCGCGCTGGGGCGGCGACGAGTTCGCCATCCTGCTGCCCGAGACCCAGGCCGCCCAGGCCATGGAGGTCGCGAACAAGCTATTGCGGCAGTTCAACGAGACCAAGATGCATTTCGACCAGGGCGAGCTCAGCGTCTCCGCCAGCATCGGTATCGCGCTGTTCCCGGTGCACACCAGCGATCCCAATCAGCTGCTGGCCTTCGCCGACGCCGCGATGTACGAGGCCAAGCAGGCCGGACGCAACTGCTGGCGGATGTACGCGGCCTCGCCGCAGGAGATGGAGCGCGTCCAGGAGCATATCCGCTGGGAGGGCCGCATCCGGCGCGCGCTCGAGACCGATCAGTTCGTGCTGGTCTACCAGCCGCTGCTCGATCTCGAGACCCAGGAGACGCACAACTACGAGGCGCTGCTGCGGCTCGAGGATCGCGACGGCGAGCTCATCAGCCCCAGGCTGTTCCTGGATACCGCCGAGCAGTTCGACCTGAGCGTGGCGATCGACCGCATGGTGATCCGCAAGGCGACGCGCAAGATCGAGACCTTGGCGGCCAGCGAGAAAGGTCTCGGGCTGTCGCTCAACCTGTCGCGCAAGATGATCAACGATCCGGGGTTCATCCAGTACGTCGAGGAGAACGTCCGCGAGACCGGCATCCGTCCGCAGGCCCTGAGCTTCGAGATCGGCGAGCAGCTGGCGCTGGAGAACCTCGGCACGACGCGCGCGCTCGCAACCCGGTTGAAGGATCTGGGGCATCGCCTGATCCTCGACGATTTCGGCCTGGGATTCTCGTCCTTCCACTACCTCCAGCAGCTGGCCGTCCACATGGTCAAGGTCGAGGGCGGGCTGATCCGCGACATCGCGACCAACCGCGACAACCGCCGCTTCCTTAAGACGCTGGTCGCCATGGCCCACGACCTCGACATCAAGGTCGCGGCCAAGTTCGTCGAGGACGCCGATATCCTGGATGTCCTGTGCGATCTGGGCGTCGACTACGCCCAGGGCTTCGCCATCGGCCGGCCGCTGGAGTCGATCGAGCAGACCTTGTTGATCGCGCGCTCAGCGTAAAATCAGTAGCAAGTGGCAAGGTAAGGCGGGTTCAGCACAGGCCTGAATAACCTTGCCACTTGCTACTTGATACTTGTTACTGTTTTTTTACTGTCCTACTCGCCGGAAAATAACAGCTGAAGGTGCTGCCCTGTCCGATGCGGCTGTCGATGCCGAGGCGCGCGTCGTGGCGCATGAGGATATGCTTGACGATGGACAGGCCGAGCCCGGTGCCGCCGGTGGCGCGCGAGCGCGCGTTGTCGACACGGTAGAAGCGTTCGGTGAGGTGCGGGATGTGGTGGGCGGGGATGCCTTCGCCGCTGTCGGTGACCGCGAACACGGCGCCGCCGTTCGCCGCGCGCCAGCTCAGCCGGATGCTGCCGCCGGCCGGCGTGTAGCGCACCGCGTTGCTGATGAGATTGGACAGCGCGCTGCGCAGTTCCTCCTCGTTGCCGAGCAGCTGCAAGTCCGGATCGGCCTCCAGGCCGAGGACATGGTGCCGGTCGCCGCTCAGCACTTCGGCCGTCTCCTTCAGGCCCTCGAGCATGGCGGCGACATCGACCTCGGACTCGTGGCGCAGCGGCGGCGAGGTCTCGAGGCGCGACAAGGTCAGCAGATCGTCGACCAGCCGCAGCATGCGCAACGCCTGCTCGTGCATGCTGGCGAGATAGCGCTGCGGCTCCCGGGCATCCGGTTCGATGGAATCCTGCAGGGTCTCGATGTAGCCGGTGACGACCGTCAGCGGCGTGCGCAGCTCGTGCGAGATGTTGGCGACGAAGTTGCGGCGCATGGCCTCGAGGCGCGCCACCAGCGTAACGTCGCGGGCGATCAACAGCCGCTCGCTGCTGCCGAACGGAATGATCTGGATCGACAGCTCGATCTCGTCCCGGACCGGCGAGCCCATGGTCAGTTCGTTGCCGAAATCGCGCTGCCTGAGGTAGTTGCCGAACTCGGGTTCGCGCACCAGGTTGGTGATGCGCAGACCGTGGTCGCGCGGGTAGGCGAGTCCGAGCAGGCGCTCGGCGGCGCGGTTCGCCCACTCAATCTTGCCGCCCTCGGTCAGCACCACCATCGCGTCCGGCGTTGCGGCGCTCGCGCTCTGGAAGCGCTCCAGCGCCTTGGTCAGCCGGTCCTCGCGCCGTTCGGTCTTCTTGATGAGCTGGCGGATGGCATCGAAGGCGTCGCCCCACAGCCCGCCGGCCTCGGGCACGTCCGCGGAGCGGCCGGTCTGCAGCCAGGCGTGCAGCCGCGCGAGCTGGCGCAGCATCAGGCCGAGATACAGCGCCAGGCCGACGACCAGCCCGGCGAACGGGTGTCCGGCGATCGCGCCCAGGACCAGGGTCACGAGCAGGATGCCGACCAGCGTCCACAGCTCGCGCAGCAGGCCCTCGCGCAACGGACGTCAGCCCCGTGCCGTGAGCCGGTAGCCGGCGCCGCGCACCGTCTGGACCAGGCTGTCGTGCCCGGTCGGCTCCAGCGCCCGGCGCAGCCGGCGGATATGGACGTCCACGGTGCGCTCCTCGACGTAGACGTTGTTGCCCCAGACGCTGTTGAGGATATGCTCGCGGCTGTGCACGCGCTCGGGGTGGGTCATGAAGAAGTGCAGCAGCCGGAACTCGAGCGGCCCGAGCGCGAGCAGCCGCTCGCCGGCGCGTACCTCGTGGGTGGCGGGGTCGAGGCGCAGGCCGCGCGCCTCCACCGCCGCGTCGGTGGTCTCGGGGGCGCGGCGCCGCAGCACGGCGCGGATGCGGGCCAGCAGCTCACGCGGCGAGAACGGCTTGGTGACGTAATCGTCGGCGCCGCTCTCCAGGCCCTGGATCTTGTCGTCCTCCTGGGCGCGGGCGGTGAGCAGAATGATCGGCAGGTGGCGGGTGGCGGGCTCGCGCCGCAGGCGCCGCGCGTAATCCACGCCGCTCATCCCCGGCAGCATCCAGTCGAGCAGCATCAGGTCCGGCAGGTCCTGGCGCACCATGGCCTCGGCGGCCGGCACGTCGGCGGCCTGGCGGCACTGGAAGCCGGCGCGGCTCAACGCTGCGTCCACCATTTCGCGGATGGCCCGCTCGTCCTCGACGATCAATATGTTTCCAGGCATACCCATTACCGTTCCGGCCGGTGCAATATCGCGGTCATTTTCGACCCGTATTTCATACCACAAATGTGACGGCCGTGTTACTTATTATGACATCGTCATGACACCCGCGGCGGGCGCCGAATCCGGTATAATTGCGCGGCCCCGTCCGGGGACGCCCCGGGCCCGGATCCGGGCCCGGATCACCGATTCGATACAGCGGAACCGCACACCATGGCCAAGACCAGCGTTCGACCGACCGACATCAAGCTGCACCAGAAATCGCATGTTCTGGAAATCGCCTTCGACGACGGCAGCCACTTCAAGCTTCCCTGCGAATTCCTGCGGGTCTATTCGCCGTCCGCCGAGGTGCGCGGCCACGGGCCCGGCCAGGAGGTGCTGCAGCTCGGCAAGGAGAACGTGAACATCACCCAGATCGAGCCGGTCGGCAGCTACGCGATCTGCCTGCACTTCGACGACGGTCACAGCACCGGCATCTATTCCTGGGATCTGCTGCGCAGCCTCGGTGAGAACCAGGAGCAGCTCTGGGCGCAGTACCTGAAGCGCCTGGAGCAGGCCGGCCACCAGCGCAAGCCGCAACCGGCGCACTGACCGTGGCGCCGCCCGACGAGCGCGAGTCCGCGCGCGACCGCACCACCCACTTCGGCTACCGCGAGGTGCCGGAGGCCGACAAGGCCGGCCTGGTCGGGCAGGTGTTCACCTCGGTGGCCGGCAAGTACGACGTGATGAACGACCTGATGTCGTTCGGCGTGCACCGGCTGTGGAAGCGCTTCGCGATCGAGACGAGCGGCGTGCGCGCCGGGCAGCACGTGCTCGACCTGGCCGGCGGCACCGGCGATCTGGCGGCGCGCTTCGCGCCGCGGGTCGGCGCGCGCGGTTCGGTGACGGTCGCCGACATCAATGCCGCGATGCTGGCGGTCGGGCGCGAGCGCCTCGCCGACGCCGGCATCGCCGGCAACGTCGAGTTCATCCAGGCCGACGCCGAGTGTCTGCCGTTTCCGGACGACCGCTTCGACTGCATCAGCATCGCCTTCGGCCTGCGCAACGTGACGCGCAAGGAACGGGCGCTCGCGTCGATGTTCCGCGTCCTCAAGCCGGGCGGGCGCCTGCTGGTGCTGGAGTTCTCGCATCCGGTGCTGCCGGGGCTCGACCGGCTCTACGACGCCTACTCGTTCTCGGTCCTGCCGCTGCTCGGGCGCGCCGTGGCCGGCGACGCCGAAAGCTACCGTTACCTGGCGGAGTCGATCCGCAAGCATCCCGACCAGGACGCGCTTCAGGCCATGATGGAACAGGCCGGCTTCGCGCGTGTGCATTATTTCAATCTCAGCGGCGGCATCGTCGCCCTGCACAAGGGCTACAAGCTCTAGTGCGCAGCACACGTTCAAGGCGGGACGTAGGGTGGGGCCCTGCCCCACCGAAACGGTGCCGTCGAGTCGAACGTATAGCGGCGGGGCAGGGCCCCACCCTACGGGAGCCGCGGCCAGCGGCGATGCGCCGGCCGTGAAGAACGCCGATTCCGCCTTCGTCGCCTTCATCGAGGACGCCGGCAACCGCCTGCTGCGGCTCGACCCCGAGACGCTCGCGCGCCTCGGCCGGCTGCACGGCAAGGTGATCCATTTCGAGTTCAGCGACCTCAAGCGCGGGCTCTACGTCTTCCCGTCCGAGGCCGGCGTGCGGCTGCGCGCCGCCCACGACGGCGAGCCGCACTTGAGTCTCATCGGTCCGTTGACCGCCTTCGCGCACCTCGCCTGGCGGCGCGACGCCGCCACGCTCAACTCCGGCGAGCTCACGCTGCGTGGCGACGTCGCGCTCGCCCAGGACGTGCAGCGCCTGCTGGCCGCCGTCGATATCGACTGGGAGGAGCAGGCGGCCCGGCTGATCGGCGACGTCGCGGCCCACGAGCTCGGCCGGCTGCTGCGCGCCGCCGACGCCTGGCGCCGCCGGGCGCTCGACGTCCTCGGCCGCGATCTCGCCGAGTACCTGCAGGAGGAGGGCCGGCACCTGCCGCGGCGCGACGAGCTCGACGGTTTCCTGACCGCGGTCGACGTGCTGCGCTCGGACGTCGACCGGCTGGCGCAGCGCGTCGCGCGCCTGAAGGCCCACGGAGACTGAGCATGCCGATCGCGCAGATGGGCCGGCTGATGCGCATCACCCGCGTGTTCGTGCGCCACGATCTCGACGAGCTGGTGCGCGCCCTGCACCTGTTCCGTCCGCTGCGCTTCGGCCTGCGGCTGTTGCCGTGGCGCTGGTTCCGCGCGGCGCCGGCGCCGCGCGCGCAGCGCCTGCGCGAGGCGCTGGAAGAGCTCGGGCCGATCTTCGTCAAGTTCGGGCAGATGCTGTCGACCCGGCCGGACCTGCTGCCGGAGGACATCGCGCTCGAGCTGAACCGCCTGCAGGACCGGGTACCGCCCTACCCGGGCGAGCAGGCGATCGCCATGATCGAGCAGGCACTCGGCGGCCGCCTCGCCGACCACTTGCAGCACTTCGACCCGGTGCCGGTCGCCTCGGCCTCGGTCGCCCAGGTGCATTTCGCCGAGCTCGCCGACGGCACGCCGGTGGCGGTCAAGGTGCTGCGCCCCGGCGTCGAGCGCGTCATCGAGCGCGATCTCGCGCTGATCGACACGCTGGCACGGCTCGCCGAACGTTACTGGCCGGCCGCGCGACGCTTCCGGCCGCGCGAGGTGGTCGACGAGTACCGCAAGACCATACACGGCGAGCTCGACCTGATGCGCGAGGCCTCGAACGCCAGCCGGCTGCGCGCGAATTTCGCCGGCTCCGAGCTGCTGTACGTGCCGAAGATCTACTGGGACCTGACGCGTCCGAGCGTCATGGTGATGGAGCGGGTGGGCGGCATTCCGATCAGCAATATCCAGGCGCTCAAGGACGCCGGCATCGACATGCGCCGGCTCGCCCATCACGGCGTCGAGATCTTCTTCACCCAGGCGTTCCGCGACGGCTTCTTCCACGCCGACATGCACCCCGGCAATATCTTCGTCTCGCCGGAGGGCCAGTACCGCGCGGTCGATTTCGGCATCATGGGCACGCTCAGCGAGCGCGACAAACACTACCTCGCCGAGAACTTCCTGGCGTTCTTCAACCGCGACTACCGCACCGTCGCCGAATCGCACGTGCGCGCCGGCTGGGTGGCGCGCGACATCCGGCTCGACGAGTTCGAGGCCGCGATCCGCGCGGTCTGCGAGCCGATCTTCGCGCGCCCGCTCAAGGACATCTCCTTCGGCCGGCTCTTGATGCGGCTGTTCCAGACCGCGCGGCGGTTCGACATGGAGGTGCAGCCGCAGCTGGTGCTGCTGCAGAAGACGCTGTTCAACATCGAGGGGCTCGGCCGGCGCCTGTATCCGGACCTCGACCTGTGGGAGACCGCCAAGCCGTATCTCGAGCGCTGGACCCGCGAGCAGTTCGGGCCGGCGGCGCTGCTCACGACCCTGCGTCGCGAGCTGCCGCGCTGGTGGCGCATCCTGCCCGAGACCCCGGGGCTGGTCTACGACCTGCTGCGCCAGGCCCGGGTCGGCGATCCGTCCGGCCTGGGGGGCGCCCCCGGGCGGCGCGAGCGGGAACCGTCCGAGCGCCCGCGCCGTTGGCTGCCGGCCCTGGGCGGCGCCGGCCTGCTGGTCGCCGGCGCCCTGCTGTTGGGGCTGACCCCGGGCTGGCTGCAGGACCCTGCGCGGATCATCGCCCTGGCCGCCGGCGCCGGCATCGGTGGCGGCCTGGTGCTGACCACGCTCGCCTGGGCTCGGCGGAATTCGTGAGAAATGCAACAAATCTGCTGCTTTTTCGCATCAGGTTTATGCTAGAATTTTTTCATAACAAGCACACATAACGGGCAGGGAAAGTTGGGAAGAGAGTCGGGGTATTCGCCGTGGCAGGCTTGCGCGCTTCACACTGGTTCGGGTTCGTCGCCCTGTCGTTGGGCGTAACGAGCGCGTTCGCCGAACATAATCTCCTGACGACCGATATCCTGGCGCCCGCCGCGCTACCCGCCGAGTTCGATCTCGGTGACGACCCCGACACCGCGGCCGACAAGGGTTTTTTCCAGATTCAGTTCGGCTTCGAGAACGCCGCCGGCCGGGGCGACGCATCCGAGTTCGGCGCGTTGCCCGCCGACCGGGCGGCGTCCTGGACGGGTCAGCGCGTGGGCGAGGGCCTGGACAGCGCGTTGCGCGCCGCGCCCCCCTGGGAGTCCGCCGGTTCGGTCGCGCTGCAGCCGACCGGGATCGCCGCGGCCGACGACGGCGAGGTCGATCCCGGCCCGATCCGTCTGCGCGGCGGGATCGGGCTCGATTGGGGCCGCGACCGCATCGCCATTCCGCTGACCCACCAGCAGGCGCGGGTCGACAACGGGCGCTACCGCCGCTACG
This sequence comes from Acidiferrobacterales bacterium, assembly GCA_036393295.1. Taxonomy (GTDB): domain Bacteria; phylum Pseudomonadota; class Gammaproteobacteria; order Acidiferrobacterales; family UBA6901; genus DASWHF01. The sequence goes on along the minus strand of DASWHF010000155.1, from coordinate 3,036 downwards.
ACGCCCTGGGCCTGACGTGGCAGCGGCGCCTGGACGCCAACAACCTGGTGTCGCTGTCGGCCGAGTTCGGCGATTTCGTCTCGCTCGACGCCGGTGCGCGCGACACCGCCAGCACCGCGGCGGCGCTCGGCTGGAAGGGCGAGTTCGCCGGCACCACGCGCCCTCAGCTGTCCGGCAGCATCTACCTCGGCGACGAGGTGCCGAAGGACGAGGCGCTGCGCGTTTTCGGCCGCCGCTATTACGGCTTCGTGCTCGACGGGCGCTTCACGCCCATCCAGAACCACACGCCGTATGCCTCGCTGCGCTTCCAGCGCAGCGACTACGAAGCTGACGATCCGGGCGCGCTGAACCCGCGCCGTGAGGACTACTCCCAGCTCGCGGCCGGCTGGGCCTGGCAGGTCATGCCCAATTGGGGCCTGCGCGCCGAGGCCCACTACAGCCTGAACGACTCCAATCTGGATGCCTACGAATACGATCGCATGCAGTTCTTCTTCACCACGCGTTTCGACTTCCGTTAAGAAAGAAAAAACTTGTAGGCGGGGCTTCCAGCCCCGCCCGGCGCGGCATGTCCACAGACTGGCGGGGCTGGAAGCCCCGCCTACAGTGGAAAGATTTTGATTCTGCGCCGCACGAGATCATCCCCAGTCGAGGCGCTTGACGAAGTTGGCCGTCTGGCTGCGCTCCTGGTAACCGAGCGAGGGATAGAAGCCGCGCTTGTAAGATTCGCGTTCGCGGCTGTTGAGGACGCTGATGCGGAAGCATTTGCGCTTGACCGCCTCGGCCTCGATTGCGCCGATCAGCGCCTTGCCGACGCCACGGCCGCGTGCGCGCTCGACGACGAAGACCTCGCTGATCAGCATCTCGCTGCCGGCGAACAGCAGATAGGTCAGGATCTCGCCGTGGATATAACCGACCACCGCGGCGTCGAGCTCGGCGACCAGCAGCAGCGCGCTTTCCTCGCCGATGAGCGCCTCGAGGCGCGAGCGCAGCGTGCTGCCGTCGGCCTTGAACGCCGGGTTCCAGCCGAGCTCGCGATGCAGCTGCATGATGGCGCCGATGTCGTCGGGGCGCAGCGGACGGATGACGATGTCCGAGGCGCCCACGCTCAACCCCAGCGTGGGACGTCAGCGTCCGCCGCGGCGGTCGGGCGCATCAGCGGCTTCTCGACCGCCTCGCGCTTCTCCGGCCCCGCCAGGATCTCGATCAATTCGAGCGCGAAATCCATGGCCGTCCCGGGACCGCGCGAGGTCACGATCTTGCCGTCACGCACCACGCTGCGCCCGGTGATGCGCACGCGCGGGAAGTTCTTGGGGTCGAGTGCGCCCGGATAGCCGGTCGCCTCCTTGCCGTCGAGCAGGCCGGCCGCCGCCAGCACCTTGGGGGCGGCGCAGATCGCGGCGTTGTAACGGCCGGCCGCAGCCTGGCCCTTGAGCAACATGCGGATGCGCGGATCCTGTTCGAGGTGGGTGGCGCCCGGCTGGCCGCCGGGCAGCACGATCATGTCGTAATCGCGCGTGCTCGCCTCGTCGAGCGTCGTGTCCGGCACCAGCACGGTGCCGCGGCTGCCGGTCACCGCGCCGGGCGCGAGCCCGGCCGTAACGACCTCGATGCCGGCGCGCCGCAGCAGGTCGATAATGGTGACGGCCTCGAGCTCCTCGCAACCCTGGGCCAATGGGACCAGTACGCTGGCCATGGACGGTCCTCCCATCATCCACCCGCGCGCCGCACGGCGTCAGCGCACCTGGGTCCGGAAGATCGAGACGCCCTTCAGGAGGTTCAGCGCCTCCTGCAGCTGATAATCGTCGCTGCCGCCCTCGATCTTGATCTGCTTCTTGTCCTTGGCGGGCACCGTCTCCTTGTTTTCCAGGTGGCGGGTCAGGTCGGCCTCGCGCAGCAGGCCGTCGCTGTTGGCTTCGCTCTTGGTGACCTTGGCCTCCTCGGTGATGATGTCCGGCACGATGCCGGTCGCCTGGATCGAGGTGCCGTTCGGCGTGTAGTAGCGCGCCGTGGTGATCTTCAAGGCGGCGCCGCTGCTCATCGGCACGATGGTCTGCACCGAGCCCTTGCCGAAGGTCTTGGTGCCCATCACCACCGCGCGCTTGTGGTCCTGCAGCGCGCCGGCGACGATCTCCGAGGCCGAGGCCGAGCCGCCGTTGACCAGCACCACCATCGGCGAGCCGTCCAGCAGGTCGTCGGGGGTGGCGCTGAAGCGCAGCTTGGCGTCGGCCAGCCGGCCCTCGGTGTAGACGATCAGCCCGCTCGGCAGGAACACGTCGCTGACCGTCACCGCCGCGTTCAGCACGCCGCCCGGGTTGTTGCGCAGGTCCAGCACCATGCCTTTGAGGCTGCCCTTGTTCTGCAGCTTGAGCTTGGTGACCGCCTCGCGCAGGCTGTCGCCGGTGTTGGCCTGGAACTGGGTGACGCGCACGTAGGCGAAGCCGTCCTCGAGCATGCGGTACTTGACGCTCTGGATCTTGATGACCGCGCGCTTGATCGTGAACTTGAGCGGCTTGTTCTGGCCCTCGCGCGCCACCGTCAGGGTGATGTCGGTGCCGGGCTTGCCGCGCATCATCTTGACGGCGTCGGACAGGGCCATGCCCTTCACCGCCTTGTCGTCGAGGCGGATGATGAGATCGCCGGTCTTGAGTCCGGCGCGCGCCGCCGGCGTGTCCTCGATCGGCGAGACCACCTTCACAAAACCGTCCTCCATGGTCACCTCGATGCCGAGGCCGCCGAACTCGCCCTCGGTGCCGACGCGAATCTCCTTGAAACCTTCCGGGTCGAGGTAGCTGGAATGCGGATCGAGCCCGGAGAGCATGCCCTGGATCGCGTCCTGGAGCAGCTTCTTGTCGTCGACCGGCTCGACGTAGTCGGACTTGATGCGGCTGAAGACCTCGGTGAAGCTGCGCAGCTCCTCGACCGGCAGCGGTGCGGCGGCCGACTTGGCGGATTCGCGCTCCGCCTGGACGGCGCGCTCCAGGGTGATGCCGACGCCGACGAACACCCCGATCAGCAGGATCAGGAGCGAGCGGAGCA
>DASWHF010000154.1:0-48665 GCA_036393295.1 Acidiferrobacterales bacterium | reverse complement strand
CCGGACAGCATCAGTCCCCAGGTCGAGGCGTTCACGAACAGCGAATCGCTGCGCCCGAGGTGTTGCGTCCACTGCGCCGCCGTGAGCCGGTCGTGGATCAGGCGATCGGCGGTGGCGGTATCCGGGATGCGCAGCAGCGCCTCGGCCAGGCACATGAGCACCACGCCTTCCTGGGTCGAAAGATCGTACTCGCGCAACAGCGCGTCGAGGCCGCCCGACCCGGCGCGCCGCCGCCGCACCGCCTCGATCAGGGCGCGGGCCTGCGCGGCGATCCGCGCCTGCGTGCCGGCGTCGCTGCGCGCGGCGGCGAGCACGGCGGCCACCGCCCGCTGCTCGTCGATAATATAGTATTCGCAGATCGCGGCCCGCGGCGGCGCGAGGCGCGGCGGTGTGGCGAAGATCATCGTTCCGTCTCCGGCCCGCAGATGCCGGGGCGGGGAGTCGGGATGGCGCTTCCGTTCATGCCGACCATTATATCCACACGCCCGGCCGGCCCGATATCGCGGGCGGCGCGGCGGTTGTGAGGGACTGACAGGTATGGGAACATTGCCCGAATATTCCGCGCCGACTCCCGCCCCGCCATGCAAAATCCCGACGGACTCATACGCAAGGACCTGGTCCTGCTCGGCGGCGGTCACAGCCATGTGGCGGTGCTCAAGCGTTTCGGCATGCGCCCGGAGCCGGGCCTGCGGCTGACGCTCATCACCCGCGACATCGACACGCCCTACTCCGGCATGCTGCCCGGCTACATCGCCGGCCATTACCGTCACGACGAGACTCATGTCGACCTGCGGCCGCTGGCGCAGTTCGCCGGCGCGCGCCTGTATCACACCGAGGCGGTCGGCCTCGATCTCGCGAACCGCCTGGTGCTGTGCCGGCAGCGGCCGCCGGTGCCGTTCGACCTGCTGTCGATCGACATCGGCTCGAGCCCGGCGCGCAGCGGCATCCCCGGGGCCGAACAGTACGCGCTGCCGGTGAAGCCGATCGACCGCTTCCTGGCGGGCTGGGCCGACATCGAGGCACGCGCGCTCGCGGCCACCGGACCGTTCCGCATCGTCGTGGTCGGCGGCGGCGCCGGCGGCGTGGAGCTGACCTTGGCGCTGCAGCACCGCTTGAAGCAGCGACGCGCCGCCGGCGCGGGCGGGGGGCCGGAGTTCCACCTGGTCACCGATACCGCGCAGATCCTGCCGACCCACAACCCGCTGGTGCGGCGCAAGTTCGCGCGCGTGCTGCGACGGCGCGGCGTGCAGGTGCATGTCGGGGCCGGGGCAACGGCGGTGACCGCCGACAGCATCCGGCTCGCGGACGGCAACGCCCTTCCCTATGACGCGCTGATCTGGGTCACCCAGGCGGCGCCGGCGCCGTGGATCGCCGACACCGGCCTGGCCACCGACGCGCAGGGCTTCATCGCCGTCAACGAACAGCTGCAATCGACCTCGCATCCGAGCGTGTTCGCCGCCGGCGACATCGCCCATGTCCTCGGCCATCCGCGGCCCAAGGCCGGCGTCATGGCGGTGCGCGCCGGCCCGCCGCTCGCCGACAACCTGCGGCGCGCGGCGCTGGCGCTGCCGCTCACGCGCTTCGTCCCGCAACGCCGCTTCCTGAGCCTGATCAGCACCGGCGATGCCTACGCGGTGGCGTCGCGCGGCGCCTTCTATTTCGCCGGCCGCCGCCTGTGGCGCTGGAAGGACTGGATCGACCGGCGCTGGATGCGCCAGTACCAGGAGCTGCCGGCGATGCCGGGCGCGGCCGCGGCGACCACCGGGCCGCCTGTCGCCGGCGCCGGCGACGACGCGGCGATCCAGGCGATCACGAGCGTGGCGATGCGCTGCGGCGGCTGCGGCGCCAAGGTCGGCAGCACGGTCCTGAGCCGCGTGCTCGCCCGGCTGCTGGGCGCCGAACGCCCCGATGTGCTGGTGGGCTTGAGCGATCCCGACGACGCCGCGGTGGTCGTGGTGCCGGAGAACAAGCTCATGGTGCACACCGTCGACTTCTTCCGCGCCTTCGTCGACGACGCGTTCCTGTTCGGCCGCATCGCCGCCAACCATGCCTTGAGCGACGTCTACGCCATGGGCGCCGAGGCGCAGAGCGCGCTGGCGCTGGCGGTGGTGCCCTATGGCGTCGAGGAAAAGGTCGAGCAGCAGCTCTACGAGCTGCTCGCCGGCGCCCAGGAGGAACTGACCGCCGCCGACGCGGTGCTGGTCGGCGGCCACAGCAGCGAGGGCGCCGAGTTGAGCTTCGGGCTGAGCGTCAACGGCCTGGTCGACCGCGACAAGCTGATGCGCAAGGGCGGCATGCAGGCCGGCGACGTCCTGATCCTCACCAAGCCGCTCGGGACCGGCACGCTGTTCGCCGCCGACATGCGCGGTCTGGCCAAGGGCCGCTGGATCGACGGCGCGCTCGCCATGATGCTGCAATCCAACCGCGTCGCCGCCGATTGCCTGCGCGAACACGGCGCGCACGCGCTCACCGACGTCACCGGTTTCGGCCTGCTCGGCCACCTGGCCGAGATGATCCGCGCCTCGAACGTCGACGCCGAGATCGACCTCCCCGCCCTGCCGGTCCTCGACGGCGCCGCCGAGACCGTGGCGCGCGGCGTGTTCAGCTCGCTCGCCCCCGAGAACCTGCGCCTGCGCCGCGCGATCCGCAATGTCGACGCGGCGGCGCGCCACCCGAACTATCCGCTGCTGTTCGACCCCCAGACCTCCGGCGGCCTGCTCGCCGCCCTGCCGCGCGAGCGCGCGCCGGCCTGCATCCAGGCGCTCAACACCCTCGGCTACCTCGAGGCGCGCATCGTCGGCGACATCGTGCCGCGCGGCGCGCAACAGGAATCGATACAACTCCGGTTGGGTTGACGCCGCGCACCCTTCCCCAATCCGGTCAGGAAAGACCGGGGGCGGATGAGCCGGTTGCGCCGTCAGCCGCCCCGATAGATTTCACGCCGGTGGCCGACCTTGACCACAACGACCACAAGCTCGGCGTCGACGATCTCGTAGACGATCCGATAGTCTCCCTGACGCACGCGGTATCGTTCTTGGGCGGAGAGTTTTTCGCTCCCTGACGGTCGCGGATCGCCGGCCAGGGCGCGAATACGTTTGAGGATTCGCTTTACGTCGCTGTTCGGTATGCCGCGCAGATCCTTGGCCACGGATCGTTTGAAGCGAACCTCAAAGCTTGCCATGCGCCTTGAGGTCGTCCAGGAGCGCCTCGTAGCTGATCGTCGGCTCGGCAACGCGCTGTTCGAACGCGGCCAGATCCTCCTGGTCTTCCCTCAGGGTGCGGCGAACCGCCTCGTTCACCAGGTCCGAGAGCGAACGGTGGGTCGAGGCCGCCTTCAACCGCAGCGCCCGGTGAATATCGGGTTCGAAGTAAATAGTGGAGCGTTTGCTGGATTCCTTCATGGCTGGGACCTCCAGCGTCAAGATTAGCGTCAAGACATCAAAGCGTCAAGACGTCTCGATCTCCGCCAGCAGCGCCCGCCACGCCCGGCGCTCGCGTGCCGGCGTGAACAGCGGCCGGCGGGCGCGGCCGGCGGCCTGAAGGCGGCGGTAAAACTTCGGGTCGCGCTCGGCGCGCAGCATCAGGCGCGCGAGCGCCGCGCTGTCGCCCACCGGATAGTAGCCGGGGTAATCCTGGCCGAGCAGGCCGATGTTGCCGGGGATGTCCGAGGCCAGCACCGGCAGGCCGGCGACGATCGCCTCCGATACGACGTTGGCGCCGCCTTCCATGCGCGAGGAGATCACCATCAGGCGGCTGCGCGCCATGCAGCGGCGCACCGCGGCGCCGCGCACTTCGCCGCGCCAGACGTAGCGCGGATTGGCGCGCATTTCGGCGCGCGCCCGCTGCTCCCAGTCGGCGCTGTGCCCCTTGCCGAGCTGGACGACCCGAATACGCGAATCGACCGGCAGTTGGCGCGCGGCCAGCGCGGCGCGGAACGGGTCCTTTTCCGCGCGCAGGTGGCCGATGACGCAGACCTCGAAGACGCGCCGCGCCGGGCGCGGGCCGCGCGGCAGCGGCGGGGCCGATTGGTGGATGACGCGCACCTTATGCTGCTGATCCCCGGGGATCACATCGACCGCCAGCGGGTGCAGCGCCACCAGCCGGTCGGCGGCCGCCAGCGCGGCGCGCGTGACCTTCGGGTGGCTGCGGAAAAATTTGTACAAGTCGGTGCCGGTCAGCGCCAGGATCAGCGGCGCGCGCGGGCGCGCGGCGCGGTAGCGGCGAATGGCGTCGGCGCTGCGCCAGGCGTGCAGCGCGATCATCAGGTCGCAGCGCTGGCCGGCATAGTCCACCGCCACCGCAACCCGGTGCCCGAGGCTGCGCAGCAGGCGCGCCCAGCGCAGCGCGGTGGCGCGGTTGCCGGCGCGCGAGCCGGGCGGTGCCGGGGTGACGAGCAGGATGCGCATGGCCGGTCGCGGCGCTAGGACGGCGCGCCGGCGGCGGCCGGCGGCGCGGCCATCGGCGTACTGTCCGGGGTATTACTCATCGGTCGACAATCCTGCACAATACCCGCTCCTGACCTCGACTCCATCCGCGCACCATGAGCCCGACTCCCAACACCGCCCAGCTGCTCGACGACATGAAGGCCGCGCGCCTGCGCACGCTGGCGCTGGTCGAGGGACTCAATGCCGAGCAACTCATGGGCCCGAGGCTGCCCATCGTCAATCCGCTGCGTTGGGAGATCGGCCATGTCGCCTGGTTCCACGAGCGCTGGATCCTGCGCCACCGCGACGGCCGGCCGTCGCTCATGCGCGACGCCGATCTGCTCTACGACTCCTCGGCGATCCCGCACGACGTGCGCTGGGACCTGCCGCTGCCCGGCTTCGGCGAGACGCTCCGCTATATGCAGGGCGTCTACGACGCCGTCGCCGCGCGCCTCGATCTGCGGCCGCTCACGCCGGAGGACGCGTACTTTTATCAGCTTACGATTTTTCACGAGGACATGCACACCGAGGCCTTCACCACCATGCGCCAGACGCTCGCCTACCCGGCGCCGCGCCTGGCGGGGCAGTCGGCGCCGGGCGACGCCGGCCCGCTGCCGGACGACGTGCCGGTGCCGGGTGGACGCTTCCTGCTGGGCGCGTCCCGCGATCAGGGCTTCGTGTTCGACAACGAGAAGTGGGAGCACGCGGTCGAGGTCGCGCCGTTCCGCATTGCGCGCGCGCCGGTGACCAACCGCGAGTACGCCGCCTTCGTCGACGACGGCGGCTACCGGCGCAAGGAGTACTGGGACCCCGCCGGCTGGGCCTGGCGCGAGCAGGCGAAACTCCGGGCGCCGGTCTATTGGCGCCTGGGACTCACCGGCTGGGAGCAGCGCCGCTTCGATGCATGGCAACCGCTGCCGCCGCACGCGCCGGTCGTGCATGTCGGCTGGCACGAGGCCCAGGCCTATTGCCGCTGGGCCGGCCGGCGCCTGCCGACCGAGGCCGAGTGGGAGATGGCGGCGGCCTGCGCGCCGTCGCCCGACGGCTTGGCGCTCCTGCCGGCCAAGCGCCGCTACCCCTGGGGCGACGCGCCGCCGACCGCCGCGCACGCCAATCTCGACGCGGCCTGCGGCGGTCCGATCGACGTCGCCGCGCTGCCGGCCGGCGACAGCGCCTTCGGCTGCCGGCAGATGCTCGGCAACGTCTGGGAGTGGACCGGGTCGACCTTCCTGCCCTACCCCGGCTTCAGCGCCGATCCGTACCAGGACTACTCGGAACCGTGGTTCGGCACGCGCAAGGTGCTGCGCGGCGGCAGCTGGGTGACGCCGTCGCGGCTGATGTGGAACACCTGGCGCAATTTCTTCACGCCGGAGCGCAACGACATCTATGCGGGATTCCGGACCTGCGCATTGTGATCCTCGCCGAATTTGACGGTCCCGCCATCCCCGACATGGACTCCGCGCGCTCCCGGCCCCGGGTTCCCCGGAAGACGGTTCCGCGATGAGTGCGCGCGCGTTGATGGTCCAAGGCACGACCTCCGATGCCGGCAAGAGCACGCTCGTCACCGGGCTGTGCCGCGTGCTCGCGCGCCGCGGGCTGCGCGTGGCGCCGTTCAAGCCGCAGAACATGGCGCTCAACAGCGCCGTCACCGTTGACGGCGGCGAGATCGGCCGCGCCCAGGCGGTGCAGGCACGGGCCTGCGGGCTCGCGCCCCACACCGACATGAACCCGGTGCTGCTGAAGCCCAACACCGATCGGGGGGCCCAGGTCATCGTCCACGGGCGCGCGATCGGCAACATGGACGCGCGCGACTACCACGACTACAAGCGGATCGCCTGGCGCGCCGTGCGGGAGTCCTACCGGCGACTGGCCGGCGACTATGACGTCATCGTCGTCGAAGGCGCGGGCTCGCCGGCCGAGATCAATCTGCGCGACCGCGACATCGCCAACATGGGATTTGCCGAAGCCGTCGATTGCCCGGTGATCCTCGTCGCCGACATCGACCGCGGCGGCGTATTCGCCCATCTGGTCGGCACGCTCGCCCTGTTGAGCGAGAGCGAACGGGCGCGCGTGGCCGGCTTCGTGATCAATCGCTTTCGCGGCGACATCGGCTTGCTGCAATCCGGCCTCGATTGGCTGGTCGCGCATACCGGCAAGCCGGTGTTCGGAGTCTTGCCCTACCTGCACGGCCTGCACCTGGAAGCCGAGGATGTGCTGCCGCACGCCCCCGACCCTGCCCGGCTTCCGGAGAAAACCCGGTTCAGGGCAATCGTGCCGGCGCTACCGCGCATCAGCAACCACACCGACTTCGATCCGCTGCGCCTCCATCCGCAAGTGGATTTCCGCTTCATCGGGCCGCGCGAGACGATTCCGCCCGCCGATCTCGTCATTCTTCCCGGATCGAAGTCCGTGCGCGCCGATCTCGCGTGGCTGCGCGCGCACGGCTGGGAACGGGCCATCCGGCGGCACCTGCGCTATGGCGGCAAGCTCATCGGCCTGTGCGGCGGCTTCCAGATGCTGGGCAAGGCCATCCACGACCCCCACGGCCTCGAGGGCGAGGCCGGCAGCAGCCTGGGACTGGGCCTGCTCGACGTGGAAACGACGTTGGAACGCGAAAAGCGGCTGCGCAACCTGCGGGGCCGGCTGGTGCTCGCCGACGCGGCGGTCACCGGCTACGAGATTCATGCCGGCGTCACCGAAGGTCCGGGACGCGCGCGCCCGGCGGTGCGCCTGGAAGGTCACGACGACGCACAGGGATGGGCGCGCGTCGCGGACGGTGGGGCACCGGAAACGACCGATGGCGCGATCAGCGACGACGATCACATTCTCGGCACCTATGTACACGGCGTGTTCGAGTCGCGCGCCGCCTGCGACGCGCTGCTCGCCTGGGCCGGCCTGGGTCCAGGCCCCGACACGCCGGATTATCCCGCACTGCGCGAGGCCGGGATCGAACGCCTGGCGGATGCCGTTCAGACGCACCTCGACATGAGCGCGCTGACGCAACTGCTGGGAATGGCGCAGCGGTGCGCGCAGACGACGCCATGAATGCGGCGCCCGGCAATGGGCGGCAATCAAAACAATCCGGCGCCTACAGCCCGCCGATCACCGCCGGCGTCGTCACCGGGATGTCACGGTAGCGGAACTCGGTCCTGACGGCGTCGTACCGGGCGCCGTTCACCTCGACATGCGGATAGATGAAGTAATTGAGCGGCCCGCTCTTCTGACCGAGATCGAGATCGCGCTCGATGCTGAACAGGATGCGGTCGGCCGGCTGGGTGCCGAACAACAGCTCGCGCTTGCCCGGATGCTTGCGCGCCTCCGACGCGTCGATCGGGAACCAGCCGACGCCGCCGAGATGGAACTGCACCCAGCAGTGGTAGCCGCCGACCGTGCCGGCGCCGCGGTCGTCGGGCAGCGGGACACCCATCTCGAAGCGTGCCGGAATCCCCTGGGTGCGCGCCAGCGAGATGAACAGCGCATGGAAGTCGGTGCAGTTGCCGTACTTCTCGCTGCAGGCCCAAAAGGTGTCGCCATTTCCCCAGCCTGAGCCGACCTTCTTGTATTCCATGTTGTCGACCACGTAATCGTAGATGGCGCGCGCCTGGGCGAGCGGCGCATCCCTGGGCGGATCGATATCGGCGAGCACCCGGTTGACGATCGGATGATCGACCGGCACCAGCTTGCTCGGCTGCAGGAACGGCGCGAGCCGCCGCCGCTCGGCGGCGCTCAGGGCGCGCGCGCCGCGGCCGAGCCGGTCCTGCTCGAACTGGCTGCGGCGCACGCGGTAATGCACCGCGATCCCGATCGGCTCGCCGGCGGGCGCGGCGAGCCGTCCGTGCCAGTACCGGTTGCCGTATCGCGCTTCGGTCTTGAGCTTGCCGGGAATGCCGGCGTCGATGCGGAACTCGAGCACGTCTTGATTCGGACCGTCGCTGGCGATCGGGAGGTACACGTCGATCGGCCCGCTGCCGGGCGGCGGCGGCTCGATCTGCACGGCATAGACGAACTCGACGGTGCGTTCGACCGGACCCGCCGGCGTGTTCGCGTCCGCCGGGAGCGCACAGCCCAGCACGGCGAGCAGCGCGCCGGCAGCGAGGTGGCGTGGATTCCCGGAGGCGGTGCGGGCTGTGCGTTCCATGACAGACCTCCTTCTTTCTGGTCCTTGCTGGCCGCGCCGCCGCCGAACGGCGTGGCGCCGGGGTGGAGGCGCCAACATACTGCAAGCCCGCGGCGCGCGCAAACCCGGTCGTCGCGGACCGATGGCCGTACGACCGGTGCGCGCAGGGATCGTGGGGGCACAACGGACGCGCCCGCGTTGATCGCGGGCGGTCAGTGGCCGCCGCGCGCCGGCGGTTTGACGAACTTCACCGGCGCCGGCTGCACGTACGGCCGGTCGAACACCAGGTCGATGGCGACCTCGTCGCCGTGCTCCTGGATCGCGACCTGGTGGAGCTTCGGCAGGCGGTTGGCGAGGTAGGCGCAAAGCGCGGCGATGCGCTCGTCGTCGTCGCTCTTGAGCGCCCGCACCAGGTGCAGGGCGACGAACTGCGCGCGTGCGGTGAGATCGGGCTCGGCGATATGCTCGCCGTTGAGCGTCAGACCGACGTTCATGTCGGTATCCATCTTGTCGAGAAAGCGCCGCTGTATGCCCGGCAACGGCTTGCGCCGGTCGTACTCGACCCGGGACTCGCCGTTCAGCACCACCACCATCGTCGCCGCTTCCGGCATCGCCCGCCTCCTGAAAAAACGAAACCCCCGGCGGCGGATTGCCGTCGGGGGTCTGATTATATCGATGGCGCCCGGCAATTGCCCACCGGGCCTCCTGGCAGGCTGCCAGACCGTGCGCGACGCGCTCCCCGCCGGGCCGCGTCCGCGCGCCCGGCGCAGGCGCCTTTAGTGGCTGAACTGCCCGTGGCGGGCGTGGCTCATCAACCGCAGGAAATCCTCGCCGCTGACCTGGATCAGCTCCTCGTGGTCGCCGGCCTCGAAATAGATCTCCGGCTGGCCGACCAGGCTGTCGTCGAGGATGGTCTCCATGCCGTAGGCCGGGCCGAGCGGCGGGATGGCGCCCGGATCGCAGTCGCCGAACACCGGCGCGATGCGCTGCTCCTCGGCCAGGCTCAGCTCGCGCCCGAGCTTCTCCGACAGGGTCCTGACACTGACATAGCGGTTGCCGGGCACGACCGCCATCAGGTAGCCGCGCTTGTCGAGGAAAATCACCGCCTTGGCGAACCGCTCCGGCGGCACATGCGCGCTGCTGACGGTCTGGCGGCTGGATCCGCTGTGGTCATGGGCGACCACGGAATACGGGATACGATGCTGCTGCAGATAGTCGATGATGGTGGTGGCGATGGTCATGGCAATTCTCCGGTGTGCATACGAGTGCCGTGCCGCGGCGCTTCAACCGGCCGTGGACAGCGGCGGTGGCCCGGCATCCTCCCGACCCGGCGCCGGCGTGCGCGGCCGGGTGGCGGCCGTTCCCCGGCCCAGGAGCTGGAACACGGCCTGCCAGGCGCCGGCATCGCCGTCGTCGAACTCGACGCCGATACCACCCTCGGCGACATGCACGACCCAGGCGGTGACCCGGAACAGATGGCGGACATTGCCGGCGCGCCGCGCGACCACGACCTCGAGAGGCGAATTACGCGGCGCCGGCGGGTCCAACTCCAGGAAGGCGCCGCCGGGGCTCAGGTTACGTATCCGGACGCGGCGCCGGCCGGCCGCCTCGCTCTCGATGATTGCGCCGACGCGCGCCGGACTGCGATTGAACAGGCGGTGTTCCATCATCGCCCCTCCTCCGGAGTCGGTTCAGTTCATGGGGAACGTGTATTAATAGCGCGTCCTTGCGCTCGGCGCATTGATGCCGATCAAAGAACCGCTCCCGGGAAAATGCCGGGGACGGGGGAGGTCAGCGGCGCGAGCCGCTGATGTGCCAGTCGTAGGCGCAGTCCAGCAGGACGCGGACCGCGATCACGCCGTCGAGACCGTCCTCGACCATCACCTCGAGCGGCGTGCGGTTGTCGAATCGCACGTTGGTGGTGTTGAGCCACTGGGCATCCATGCTGGCGTTGCGCGGGTAGGAGGTGCGCAGGGCGTCGGCGATGCCGACCAGGTGCTCGATGCGCTCCAGGATCTCCGGTTCCTCCGGCAGCGGCGTGTCCTGCCGGTAGCGGTGCAGGGAACGCGGCTTGGTGGCGTCCGGCAGCGCCAGCAGCCGGATCTGGGCGGCGGCCGGCACCGCCCAGTGGTCGAGGATGGCCATCACGCCGCGGGTCAGCTCGATGCGTTGTTCCAGGGTCAAGGCGTGCATTCGCGTGGGTTCCGGCGCGCCGGCCTGAAAGCCGGGGTCCCGCGCCTTGGCAGACAAAATCGGTGGGCTGGGCCGTTATGGTAGTGGTTCGACCGCGAGGGCGCAAACCGACCGCGCCCATCCCCCTGGCCGGCGCAGGGATTTGCCCGCGAGCACCCGGGGAAACCAGCCGTGTTTCAACATGCTAGGCGACGATCGTGATAGAATGCCGGCCTTTCACACCGGAGCCGGCGCCCGCCGGCGGGTTTTGCGAAGCAGCATGCGCATCCGCGAGATTCCCTACAACTACACCTCGTTCTCCGACCGCGAAATCGTCATCCGCTTTCTCGGGGTCAAGATGTGGGAGACCCTCAACGCGCTGCGCGGCAGCCGCCGCACCGGCCGCTCGGCGCGCATGCTGTTCGAGGTGCTGGGCGACATGTGGGTCATCACCCGCAACCCCTACATCCAGGACGACCTGCTGGAGAATCGCGAGCGCCGCGCCGCGCTGCTGGCGGCGCTGGAGCACCGCCTCGACCAGATCCGCCAGCGCGCCGAGGACAACCCCCTGACCCTGGAGCTGATCGTGCGCGCCCGCGGCGCGGTCGGCGAGTTCGCGCAGTGGTTCCCGCGCCAGCTGGAGCTGCGGCGCAAGATCATCAAGCGCCTGGCGCGCGTCACTCGCCGCGACAATATCGACTTCTCGGGCCTGGCACGGGTTTCGCACGTCACCGATGCGACCGATTGGCGCGTCGAGTATCCGGTGGCGGTGATCAGCCCGGACAGCGAGGCCGAAACCCTCGCGGTCGTCAAGGCCTGCACCGACCTCGGCCTCAGCCTGGTCCCGCGCGGCGGCGGCACCGGCTACACCGGCGGCGCCGTGCCGTTGACCGACGACGCGGTGGTGATCAATACCGAGAAGCTGGAAGGCTTGGGGCCGGTCGAGTTGACCGCGCTGGAAGGCGTCGCCGCACCGGTGCCGACGGTGCGCGCCGAGGCCGGCGTAGTCACCCAGAACGTCGCCCGGCGCGCGGAAGACGCGGGCTACGTATTCGCGGTCGACCCGACCTCCCAGGACGCCTCGACCATCGGCGGCAACATCGCCATGAACGCCGGCGGCAAGAAGGCGGTGCTGTGGGGCACGGCGCTCGACAACCTGGTGTCCTGGCGCATGGTCACGCCGCAGGCCGAATGGCTCACGGTCGAGCGCCTCGACCACAACCTCGGCAAGATCCACGAGCAGGACACCGTGCGCTTCCGCCTCCGCCGCTTCGCGCCCGACGGCACGACACCGCGCGGCGAGCCGGAGCTGCTGACCGTCCCCGGACGGGTGTTCCGCAAGGCCGGGCTGGGCAAGGACGTCACCGACAAGTTCCTCGCCGGCCTGCCGGGCGTCCAGAAGGAGGGTTGCGACGGGCTGATCACCTCGGCGGTGTTCGTGCTGCACCGCATGCCCAAACACCTCCGTACCGTGTGCCTGGAGTTCTTCGGCCACGATCTGAAGCGCGCGGTGCCGGCGGTGGTCGAGATCAAGGATTACCTGGATCGCCACGCGCAGGTGGTGCTGGCCGGCCTGGAGCACCTCGACGAACGCTATGTGCGCGCCATCGGCTACACCACCAAGGCGGCGCGGCGCGAGCGCCCGACCATGGTGCTGCTGGTCGACATCGCCGGTGACGACGAGGACGCCGTGGCGCAGACCGCCTCCGAGGTGGTGCGGCGCGCCAACGCGCGCGACGCGGAGGGCTTTATCGCCGCCAGCCCCGAGGCGCGGCGCCGCTTCTGGGCGGACCGCGCGCGCACCGCGGCGATCGCCGCCCACACCAACGCCTTCAAGATCAACGAGGACGTGGTGATCCCGCTCGCGCACCTCGCCGATTACGCCGAGGGCATCGCGCGCATCAACATCGAACAGTCGATCGGCAACAAGCTCGCGATCGCGGCCGCGGTCGACGGGTACCTGGCCGGCCTCGACGGCGCGCGCGCCTACACGCCGGACTACGAGGCGAGCGGCGAGAGCGACGCGATCCTGCGCGACAAGGTCGCCGCGGCGCGCGACCGGCTCGCGCGCGTGCGCGACCGCTGGCGCGGCCTGCTCGACGCGCTCGACGCGCCGGTCGCCGAACAGCGCGCGCTGTTCGACGCCGCCGAGCTGGCCGACGCGCGCGACACCGACCGCGTGCTCGACCTGCTGCTGCGCCACAGCGCCCGCATTTCCTACCGGCGCGAGGTCGAGCACCCGCTGAAGGACGTCTTCGCCGGCCGCGAGCTGGCGCCGACGCGCGCCGCGCTCGACGACATTCACCGGCGCCTGCGCGTCAGCCGGCTGTTCGTCGCCACCCACATGCACGCCGGCGACGGCAACGTGCACACCAACATCCCGGTGTTCTCCAACGACTACGCCATGCTCCAGGAGGCCGAGCGCATCGTCGCCCGCGTCATGGCGCTGGCCAAGCGGCTCGGCGGCGTGATCTCCGGCGAGCACGGCATCGGCATCACCAAGTTCCAGTACCTGGAGCCGGACGCGGTCGAGGCCTTCGCCGCCTACAAGCGCCGCGTCGACCCCGCCGGCAGTTTCAACCGCGGCAAGCTGTTGCCGGGCGCCGGCCTGGAGCGCGCCTACACGCCGTCGCTGCGCCTGGTGCAGCAGGAGGCGATCATCCTCGAGGAGAGCGAGCTCGGCGCGCTCAACGACGACATCCGCCACTGCCTGCGCTGCGGCAAGTGCAAGCCGTTGTGCAACACCCACGTGCCGCGCGCCAACCTGCTGTACTCGCCGCGCAACAAGATCCTCGCCACCGGGCTCATCATCGAGGCCTTCCTCTACGAGGAGCAGACGCGCCGCGGCATCTCGCTCAAGCACTTCGCCGAGCTGAACGACGTCGCCGACCACTGCACCGTCTGCCACAAATGCCTCAACCCCTGCCCGGTGGACATCGATTTCGGCGACGTGACGATCCGCATGCGCAAGATCCTCGCCGAGCGCGGCCAAAAGCGCTTCAGCCCCGGCACCTGGCTGTCGATGGCCTATCTCAACGCCACCGACCCGACCACCGTCAAGATCCTGCGCAAGCTGCTGATCGACTGGGGTTACGGCGCGCAGCGCCTGGCGCACGGCCTGGCGCGGCGCCTCGGCCTGCTGCGCGACACCCGCCGGCCGGCCGCCACCACCGGCCGGACGCCGCTCACAGCGCAGGTGATCCATTTCGTCCGCAAGCCGATGCCGGCCGGACTGCCGACCCGCACCACGCGCCAGTTGCTGGGCGTCGAGGACGGCAAGAGCGTGCCGATCCTGCGCGACCCCGCCCGGGTCAACGACGACTCGGATGCGGTGTTCTATTTTCCCGGCTGCGGCTCGGAGCGGCTGTTCAGCCAGGTCGGGCTGGCGACGCTCGCCATGCTTTACGAGGTCGGCGCCCAGACCGTGCTACCGCCCGGTTATCTGTGCTGCGGCTACCCGCAGACCGCGAGCGGCGATCACGCCAAGGGTACCAAGATCACCACCGACAACCGCGTGCTGTTCCACCGTGTGGCCAACACGCTCAATTATCTCGACATCAAGACCGTGATCGTGTCCTGCGGCACCTGCATGGACCAACTGCTGAAATACGAATTCGAGTCGATTTTCCCGGGCTGCCGGCTGCTCGACATCCACGAGTACCTGATGGAGCAGGGCGTGAGCCTCGACGGCGTGCCGGGCGTGCGCTACCTCTATCACGACCCCTGCCACACGCCAATGAAGTCCTACAACCCGGTGAGCGTGGCGTCGAAGCTCATCGGCCAGGAGGTGCTGCTGTCCGACCGCTGCTGCGGCGAGGCCGGCAGCTTCGCGGTCGCGCGCCCGGACATCGCCACCCAGGTGCGCTTCCGCAAGCTGGAAGAGCTCAAGCAGGGCATCGCGCAGCTGTCCGGCGCGCCGGTGGCGCACGAAGGCGATGGGCAGGACGCCCAAGTGCCGCGGGCGCAGGGACGCGCAGGAGCGGCCGATGGGCAGGACGCCCAAGTGCCGGTCGCTTCCGACATCCTGCCTAACGCGACACTCGCACATCCCTGTGCGTCGCGGGCGCAGGGAGGCGCAGGAGCGGCCGAAGGGCAGGACGCCCAAGTGCCGCGGGCGCAGGGACGCGCAGGAGCGGCGAAAGTGAAAATGCTGACCTCCTGCCCGGCCTGCGTGCAGGGGCTGTCGCGTTACCGCGAGGATACCGGCCTCGACACCGATTACATCGTCGTCGAGCTGGCCAACCGCCGGCTCGGGCCGGGCTGGCAGCAGCGCTTCGTCGACAGCGCCCGGCACGGCGGCCTGGAGCAGGTGTTATTATAGTCGCCGGCTTCGGTCGGCGGCGTCGGGCGCGTTCCGTAACAGTCGAATCCGCCCGGGAATGCCGGGTCGCCATGGGGTGCGCGTGAATGGAACAAGAGGTTAAATCGAAAGTCGAGATCCCCGGCGACAAGGAGTTGCGCGGGCGGGTCAAGCTGTTCGGCCGGCTGCTCGGTCACGTGCTGCGCGACCAGGCCGGCGGCAAGGTGCTGAAGGCGGTCGAGACGCTGCGCAAGGGCTTCATCGGCCTGCACAAGCAGGACGACCCGCGCAAGCGCACGCGCCTGCTGCGCGCCATCGACAAACTCGATCCCGAGACCCTGACCCACGTGGTGCGCGCCTTCAGCACCTATTTCAGCCTGGTCAACAGCGTCGAGGAGGCCTACCACCACCGCAAGCGGCGCCGCATCATGCGCGCCGGCGGGCCGTTGTGGGTCGGGTCCTTCGACGAGGCGGTGCGCTGGTTCCACGCCCAGGGCGTGACCGCCGCGGAGCTCCAGACGCTGCTCGACCGGCTGGCCTTCATGCCGGTGTTCACCGCCCACCCCACCGAGGCCAAGCGCCGCACGCTGATGCACGCCATGCGCCGCATCTTCGTCACCGCCGAGTGCCTCAACGATCCGCGCCTCGGCAAGGAAGAGACCGACACCATCGTCCGCGAGCTCGAGGCGCAGATCCAGATACTGTGGAAGACCGACGAGGTGCGCACGCTGCGGCCGGCGGTGCGCGACGAGATCCGCAACGGGCTCTACTATTTCCGCGAGAGCCTGTTCCAGGCGGTGCCGGCCGCCTATCGCTTCCTCGAAAAGGCGGTCAAGCGCGTGTACGGCGTCGACGCCAACGGCGACCCGCTGATCCGGGTGCCGGGCTTCCTGCGCTTCGGCTCGTGGATCGGCGGCGACCGCGACGGCAACCCGAACGTGACCCCCGAGACCACCGCGCTCGCCGTCGGCATGCACGCCGAGGAGATCCTGCAGGAGTACATCCGCCGCGTGCATTCACTCAGCTACCTGCTGACCTACTCGATGCGCATGGCGCGCCCCAGCCAGGAGCTGCTCGAAAGCCTCGGCGCGGACGAGCGCCTGCGCGACGTCGCCTTCGGCGACAAGCCGGAGCAGTTCTTCACCGAGCCCTACCGGCGCAAGCTCTACTTCATGCGCCATCGGCTGGAGCGCACGCTCAAGCGCGTGCGCGTCCGCCTCCAGGGCGGTACGCCGGAACCCGACGATGCCGCCTATCCCGACGCGCGCCGGCTGCTCGCGGAGCTCTACATCATCCGCGATTCGCTGATCGGCCACGGCGACGCCACGGTCGCGGACGGCGAGCTCAAGGACCTTATCCGGGTGGTCGAGACCTTCGGCTTCCACCTGGTGAACCTCGACCTGCGCCAGGAATCGGGCCGCCATACCGGCGCGGTCGCCGAGCTGTTCGCCCAGGGCGGCGAGACCGATTACCTCGAGCTCGACGAGGCCCAGCGCTGCACGCGC
Source organism: Acidiferrobacterales bacterium (assembly GCA_036393295.1). Classification (GTDB taxonomy): domain Bacteria; phylum Pseudomonadota; class Gammaproteobacteria; order Acidiferrobacterales; family UBA6901; genus DASWHF01. The sequence goes on along the minus strand of DASWHF010000154.1, from coordinate 32,147 downwards.
CTGGCGGCGCATATCGAGCGGCGCAACGCGCCCGCGATCGACCGCGGCCAGTTGAGCGCCGCGACGCGCGAGACCCTGGAGGTCTTCGAGCTCATGGCGCGGCTGCAGCGCGACTACAGCCGCGAGGCCTTCGGCAGCTACGTGATCTCGATGACGCACGGCGCGAGCCACGTCATGGAGGTGATGTGGCTGGCGCGCGTCGCCGGGCTCGCCGGCCGCGACGCCGACGGCTGGTTCTGCCGGATCTCGGTGAGCCCGCTGTTCGAGACTATCGAGGATCTCACCCACATCCAGGACGTGCTGCGCGCGCTGCTCGGCACCCCGGTCTATCGCGCACTGCTCGCGGCCGCGGGCAACGTCCAGGAGGTGATGCTGGGCTATTCCGACTCGGCCAAGGACGGCGGCACGACCGCCTCGGGCTGGAGCCTGTACGAGGCGCAGAAGCGGATCATCGCCATCGCCGACGCCGAAGGCGTCGGCTGCCGGCTGTTCCACGGGCGCGGCGGCACCATCGGCCGCGGCGGCGGCCCGACCCACGAATCCATCCTGGCGCAGCCGCCGGCGACGGTGCACGGCCAGATCAAGTTCACCGAGCAGGGCGAGGTGCTGTATTACAAGTACAGCAATGCCGAGACCGCCGCCTACGAGCTGTCGATGGGCGCCACCGGACTGATGAAGGCCAGCCTGAATCTCGTCCGGCCGGTGCCGGGCGATCGTCCGGGGTACCTCGCCATACTCGACGCGCTGTCGCAGCTCGCCGAGGACGCCTACCGCGCCCTGACCGACCGCACGCCGGGCTTCATCGACTACTTCTACGAGGCCACGCCGGTCAACGAGATCGGTCTGCTCAACATCGGCTCGCGCCCCAGCCACCGCAGCAAGAAGGATCGCTCCAAGGCCTCGGTGCGCGCCATCCCCTGGGTGTTCGGCTGGGCGCAGTCGCGACACACCCTGCCGGCCTGGTACGGGCTGGGTGCGGCGCTCGAGGCCTGGCGCGGCAACGACCCGGACCGGTTCGCCGAGCTCCAGACCATGTACCGCGACTGGCCGTTCTTCCGCTCGCTGCTCAGCAACATCCAGATGTCGCTGTTCAAGAGCGACCTGGACATCGCCCGCGAGTACGCCGCGCTGTGCAGCGACGCCGAAACCGGCCGCACCATCTACCAGACCATCCACGACGAGTTCCGCCGCACCGTCAACCAGGTGCTGGCGGTCGCCGGCGCCAAACGCCTGATCGAGGAGAATCCGGTGCTGGCCCTGTCGCTGGCGCGCCGCAATCCCTATCTGGACCCGCTCAACCACATCCAGATCGCCCTGCTCAAGCGCTACCGCGCCGCCCCCGGCAGCGACGAGCGCCCGTCGGTCTGGCGCGATCCGCTGCTGCGCTCCATCAACGCCATCGCCGCGGGGATGCGCAACACCGGCTAAAGGCCCACACAGTTCGAGCTCTCACGTAAAGTGAGAGACAGCCGGAAAAGAGAAATTGGCCACGGGGGACACGGGGGACACGGGGGACACGGGGAATTCGACGGTTAACCGAATCCAGATTTTAACTTGTTCTTCCCCCGTGTCCCCCGTGGCCAACTCAATAATACAATCCGCTTCTCACCTTCCCCGGTCGAGCCACATCAGCAGCGGCGGCAGCAATAAAAAATCCGCGACCAGGGCGAAGCCGATGGTGACGGCGGTGAGCTGGCCGGTGGCGGCGTTGAGCGCAAAGGACGAGAAGCTCAACAGCGCGAACCCGACGATCAGGATCGCCGAGGTCACCCACAGCGCGGTGCCGACGGTCTCGTAGGCGTAGCGCACCGCGCCGGCCGGCGTGAGACGGCGCTCGCGCCGCGCGCGCAGGTACTTGCTCAGGAAATGCACCGTGTCGTCGACGATGATGCCGAGCGCCATGGCGAACACCACCGACACCACCAGTCCGACCCGGCCGACCAGGTAACCCCAGAGCCCGAAGGCCATGACCGCCGGCACGACGTTCGGGATCAGGCTGATCAGGCCCAGCTTGAGGCTGCGCAGCGCGACGATCAGCGTGATACAGATGAGCAGCACGGCGAGCAGCGAGCCGACCAGCATGGTGCGGATGTTGCGCTCGGAGATATAGGTGAACATCACGGCCGCGCTGCTGGCCGGCGTCACCATGGCCGGCGGCAGGTGGTCACGCTGCCAGTCGGCGGCGCGCGTCTCGAGGGCGCGCATCCCGGCGGTCGTGATGTTGCGCAGCGTCACGACCATGCGCGTCGCGGACTTGTCGAGGTTGACCTGATCGTTGAGGTCGAGCCCGTAGGGCAGGGACATCTCGAAAAGCAGCAGGTATTGGGCGGCGAGCGCGCGGCTGTCCGGCAGCCGGTGCCAGGCGGGATCGTCGCCGTGCAGATTGCGGTTGAGCCGCTTGAGTATCGGCACCAGGGTGTTGACGTGCACGGTCTCGGGCTGGCGCGCGAACCAGTCGGCGAAGGCCTCCAGGCGCCGCAGATAATCCGGATCGCCGATGCCGTGGGCGCTCTCGGCCGGCAGCGAGTACTCGAGCTGGTAAATGCCGGTCAGGTGCCGCATGACGTAATCGGTATCGGTACGGAAGCGCACCGAACGGTCGAAATACTCGACGAACTGGTCGTCGAGCTCGATGCGCGCGATCCCCGAGCCCAGCAGCACGACGCCGACCGTCATCGCCGCCAGCAGGGCGCGGCGCCGGCGGATCACGAAGCCGGCGAGCGCGGCCATCGCCGGCGCGCGGCCGGCCGCGGCGGCGCGCGGCGCGCGCAGCGGCAGCATCGCCATCAGCGCCGGCAGCAGCGCGATCGAATAGACCCAGGCGGCGGCCACCCCCATGGCGGTGATGTTGCCGAGGTCGCGGAACGGCGGCGCGTCGCTGTAGTTCATGCTCAGGAAGCCGATCGCGGTCGTCAGGCTGGTGAGGAACACCGGCTGCATGTTCACGCGCAGGCTCTCGATCAGCGCCGCGTCGCGCCCGCGCCCGCGCGCCATCTCCTTGCGCACCGTGATCAGGATATGGATGCTGTCGGCCACCGCCAGGGTCATGATGATGGTGGCCGCACCGACCGAAGGCGGCGTCAGGCCGATGCCCAGCCAGCCGGCCAGGCCCATGCCGGTGGCCGAGGCCAGCGCGATCACCAGCAACGTCACGGCCGTGCCGCTCCATGAGCGCAGCAGCGCGGCCATGATCAGCACGATCGCGGCGTAGACGACCGGCACCAGCGTCCGCATGTCGCGCAGGCTCGCGTCGCGAAAGGCGTGGTCGAGCATCACCCCGCCGGTGAGATAAACGTCGATCTGCGGATGGCGCGCGCGCAGATCCGCGATCAGCGCCTCGACGTGACGCACCGCCTCCTCGACCTCGCCGGCGTCGTCGCCGGACAACCGGATGGTGACGTTCACGCCGGTGACGTCGCCGCGCGGCGACACCAGGCGGTTGACCAGCAGCGGCTCGGCGAGCGCGATGCGCCGCAATTCGGCGCGCGCCGCGGCATCGAGCGCGGCGGCATCCGGCACCAGGTCGCGCACCACCAGGTCGTCGCGCGAGGCGTGGCTGTACTGGAAGTTCGTGAGCGAATCGACGCGCCGCGAGTGCGGCACCTGCCAGCCTGCCGCGGTCAGCTCGGTAACGGCGGACAGGACCGATGTGTCGAATACGTCGCCGCTGCGCGGCGCCAGCACGATCAGGATGCTGTCGTTCTTCGAATAGACCTTCTGCAGCGATTCGTAGGCCGTGAGGTGCGGATTGGCCTCGCTGAAGAACGCCTGGTAGTTGGCGTCGAACTCCAGCCGGCCGATGCCGGCGCCGGCCGCGGCCGCGACGATCAGACTGAACACCGCCACCGCGACCCGGTGGCGCAGCACGAAGCGCGCCCAGGCCGCGCTGCGCGTCGTCGCCGAAGCGGCGCTCCCCTCTTCCCGACGTTTCCCGACCATGGCGCTGCGGCTCTCCTGCACCCAGTATCGCGCACGCGGCGACGGCGGCAAAGCGCCGCGGCGGCTCGCTACCACGCGAAATGCGATCGCCGTCCCACGGCATCATGAGCCGACCCTTATCGCACGCCGCTCGGGCTCGACCACCGCGGATACTGCATGGGCGCGCGGGCGCCGCTGCGGTACAATGACCGGCATGACCAACCCCAGTATCCTGCAGCAGACCATCCTGGCCAAGAAGGCGGCGCTCGCCGACGCGGTCGGCGTGCCGCTGGCGCGCATCGCCGACGACTGCGCCGCGGTCTGGCCGGATGCCGACGCGGTCGACGCCGTGCTGCGGGCGGCGATCGGCTCGGTGCCGAACTGCGACGTGCTCTACGCCTGGGACCTGAACAACATTGCGGTGTCGTCCCTGGTGCAGGCGTCCCGGACCGAGATCGGCTGGCGCGGCCGCGACCTGTCGGACCGGCCCTACCTCAAGAACAACCTGCCGTTCCAGGGCATCATGCTGTCGTCGGTGTACGAGAGCATCTACACCCACAAGCCCTGCGTCACGGCCCTGCAGGCGGTGCGCCGCGGCGAGCAGCTGGTCGGCTTCATCGCCGCCGATTTCGCGGTGAGCGACCTGCTGCGCGACAGCCAGCTCATCGCGCCGTCGCTGCGCTGGCAGCAGTTCCGCGGCGACCCGGCGGTGCGCGGCACGGTGTTCCTGCAGACCCGCGTGCCGAGCCGCATGGACGACCACATCGACGCGGTGCTGGATCACATCGACGCGCTGATGCGCGACCACGGCGTGTTCCACAGCAAGATCCATTTCTCCAGCGGGCGCTGCTCGTTCTGGCTGTACGACGACCCCTACGGCTATCGCCTGCACGGCGTCGACGAGATCATCGATCCCGAGCTGTGCCTGGCCTACCCGCAGCGGCCCTATCCGAAGGGCGCACTGACCGCGCCGCAGCTGATCCGGCCGGTGCTCGCGCAGTTCAAGGCGCTGCGCTTCGCCGACGAGACCATCTACCTGCGCTCCGGCTCGCTCAACGTCATGAACGGCATGGTCGGCCTGACCTTCTCCTGCGACGGCTCGCATTACATGCCGGTCGACGAGTTCCTCGACAAGAGCCTGGATTTCTGGGTCGGCGTCCGGGACGAAGTCGCGCACAGCGCCGCCTGACGCGATACGGCCATCCCTCCCGGCGCTTTTCGGCAATTCCGCCCGCCCGCGTGCCGGCGATCCACGGACGATGCCGGGAAAATCCCGGCGCGCGCGGGCCGATCGACTTAGAACCGGTCTACGCCAGCCGGCACGATTTCTGCATCCTTATTTTGGTCAGGATGTACCGGGACGCATGTCCCGGGGCATTTCATCGTGGGGGGGGATTATCCGTGAACAGACTTCTGATCGCCGTCGTTTCATTTGTCTTTCTGTCGGGTCTCGACGCCGCGCGCGCCGACGAGCTCGACCCCTTGTCCGTCAAGCTGTTCCAGGCCCAGCTGGCGCTGGCCGAGCAGGGCCGCCCGCAGGCGCAGTACTACCTGGCGGAGATGCACCTGCAGGGGCTCGGCACCCGGCAGGATGTCGATCAGGCCATGGTCTGGTACGCCAAGGCCGCCGACCAGGGCCTGGCCGAGGCCAAGCGCAAGCTGGACCAGAAGGAAGCGCTGCGCCGGCAGGTGCTCGAGGAGCGCGAGCTCGAGCGCCAGAGACAGGAACAGTACGACAAGGTGCTGGCGGAAGAACGCGCGCGCCTGCGTGGGCAACAGGCCAGCGTCGCACCGGCCGCCGCGATGCCGAGCCCGGAGCAGATCCGCGCCCGCACCAAGGCCGCCGAGCAGGCCGAGCTCAAGCGCAAGCTCAAGGCCTTCCAGGAGGCCATGGCCCGCGAGAAGGCGCGCATGGAGTACAGCTCGGGCTTCTAGCGGGTACGACAGTCGATTTCTTTCACCGTCTTGGTGAGCGCGTGGGGCCTTCGGCCTCACGCGGATTTCCCCGGCCGTCCGCCACGACCGCAGCGGTCGTGAGTATCGTCTCCGCGACGTAGGCCGCGATGCGGTCATGCGCGTCGGGGTTGGGGTGGGCATCGTGCGGACCGAGCGCGTACCGGTCCGGATCGCGCGCGTGACCGGGCAGCATGGCGGCGACCGGGTGCACCCGCAGGCCGCGCTGCGTGAGCCCCGCGACGATCGCATCGTACTGCCGCTCGCCGGCCCCGCCCCACAACAGCACGTGAAACTCGCCGCCGGGAAAACGCTCCTGGAATCGCGTGCGTGCGCGCTCAACGACCGCGAGATAGAGATCGAGATCCCGGGACTGCAGCGCGCGCTCCGGTCCCCACACGCGGCGCACCGCCCAGCAGCGCTCCAGACGCAGGGCGCGCTGCGCCGCGCCCGGCGGATCGGAGTCGAAATGGCCGTCGCGCACCACGTCCCCGGTATCGGTCAGACGATAGCGCGGGCCATGCCGGTCCCAGGATGCCAGGCCCGCGCTGCGCGCGACATGCGCGGGGATCGCCTGGTACACGCCGACCGCCGCGTCGCAACCGGCACTGCCCGGCAGCCGCCCCTGTTCGAGGCGCGCCAGCATCTGGTGCGGACCGTAACCGTGGAAGCCATAATTGAGCACGCGATGGCGTCCGTCGCTGCGTACGCCCACCCGGTAGGGCATGGCCTGCTCGTCCCCGACGCCCTCGCCGAAAGTCACCGAGTCGCCGAAGAACAGCACGCAGGAGCGCGATCCGTCGCGCCCCGGCGGTGCGCGGCGCAGACCGTTCGCGTCGATGCCGTAGACCACGTCGTAGACCAGCGCACCGCCCACGACCTTGCGCGCATCGGCGCGTATGCCCGGCGCCGGACCGTAGCCGAGCAGATCGTCGCGCTGAAAATAGTCCTCGGTAAAGCGGCCGGCGTAACGCGCCGGATCGGGCGCCGGGCGATCGAACCAGCAGTAATATTCCGCGACACTCAGGGCGACCGCCGCGGCGGCCAGGTTCACGCCGAGCGCCCGCGCCGCCGCGCCGCGCGCGACGAGCGCGCCGGCCAGACCGCCGAGGCCGAGCAGCGGAAACACCAGCAGATACGGCGAGTCGGCAAACACCAACGCGCCGGCCACGGCCGCGACGGTCGCACCGGCAACCAGCACCGCCAGACCGGTGCGCCGGTGCACGCTCAGTCTCCCTCGGCGACGAACGCGGCCCGCTCCGTGGCGATCGACTCGGGCCGCACCACCGCCGGGCCCCCGGCAGCCGGCGGCGCGGAATAGCGGGACCGCGCCACAAGCGCGCGAGTAACACCGGGCACGACGCTCCGCCCGGCGTCCGCCGGGGTATCCGCATCCGCGCGGGCGCCTGCGGCAAGCCCGGCACGCAGGTCCGCCCAGGCCTCGGCCGGACCGACCAGCCGCAGCAGCGCGTACAGCATGAACAGCGCGTTGCTCGCCACGAACACGCCATGCGCCCAATGCGCCGCGGCAAAATCGACGCCGGCGACCACCAGCCACAGCAGCGCCAGCCCGCAGGCGGCGAGCAGATAGCCCGGCGCGGCCGCGGTGCGCCCGGCGATCTTCGGCGTGCGCGCGAACGGGATCTGCGCGCCGCTCCAAGCCTGCTGCAGCGACTTGGCCACGCCCGCGAGATTGACCGGGATCAACAGCAGGTTGAGCGCATAGACGCGCAACAGGTCGGTGGCACGGTAGCCGAGCCGCACCAGGTCGCGGGCGTAGAGGAGGAAATACCCGGCGGCCGACGCCGGCAGCCAGGGGCTGCGATTGATCTCCGGAAACGGCACGGCCAGCAGCACCAGCAGCCCGGCGTTGACCATCGCGATCGAGACCAGATAGTGGACGCGCATGAAACCCTCGCCGACGCGCCACGGCGCGCGCGCCAGATAACGCAGCAGCTTCGGCAGTATGATCAAGCCGCCGTTGGCCCAGCGCCGCCGCTGGATGATCAGCGCACCGAAGTCCGGCGGCGTCGCGCTGTAGGCCAGCCGCTCAGGGTAATTGCGCAACGTCCACCCCTTCGCGATCAAATCGATGCTCGACTCGGTGTCCTCGATGACGGTGCGATCCTGAATGTAGCGCGTCACCGTAAAGCCGCGCTCCCGGCCGGCCACCGCGATGTCATCGAGCGCCGTCGCGCGCAGCAGCGCGTTGGCGCCGACCCAGTAGGTCGCGCCGAAGCCGGTGAAGCCCTGGTGGATCTGATACTGGATGTCGGTGGTCGCGCCGGCCACCCGCTCGAGCGTGCCGGGCGCGCCCGCGAAGGCCGAGTACGGCGTCTGCACCACCGCCAGCCGCTGGTTGCCCGGCCGCCGCATGATCTCGATCAGGCGGCGCGCGTAGTCCGGCCGCAGCAGGCTGTCGGCATCGAGGGTGATGAAGAACTCGGCGCGCGGCAAAGCGAACTGCGCCTCGGCGGGCGCGACGACGTCCAGATGGCGGCCGTCCGGCGCGATGCGTTCGCGCACGGCGCGGCCGGCCAGGCCGATATAACTGTTCAGGTTCATCGCCTTGTTCGGCTCGTGCGAGAGATTCACGTAGCGCTTGCGCTCGAAGCAGGCCAGGCTCACCTGGAACTGGCCGACCAGGCGCCGGTAGCCGCCGGCGAGCTCGGCGCGCGACGGCGGCGCGTACGCGTCGGCCGCACGCGCGCGCAGCGCGGCGGCGCGCGCGCCGTGGGTATCGCGCAGGCGCGCCAGGACCTCGCGGCGGAAACAGCCGGCGGCCGGATCACCGCCCGGCGTGTCGCGCAGCGCGCGGGTGAACCACTCCGCGGCCTCGCGGTAGCGCTGCGCGAGCAACGCCGCCTCGCGCCGCCAGTCGGGCGCCGCGCCGGCGGCGCGCGCCAGGAACCGGCGTTCCTCGGCGGCGAAGCGTCGCGCCGGACGCGCGAGCCGCGCGGCGAGCCGGCGCGGCAGCTCGCGCGCCGCCGCAAGATCGGCGCGGGACGCGGCGTCGCCGGGGACCGGCGGATCGTCGATCAGCAGCACCACATGGCGGTTGGGATAATCCTGGAGCGCGGCCGACCCCAGCGTCATCGCGACCACCCGCGGGTCCTCCTTGTACGACGGCACCAGTATCGTCAGCGCCGGCGCCGCGCCGCGGTACAGCGCGTCGAACGCCCGGTCGGGCGCGGGCCGGTGGCGCACAAGGCGCAGAAAGTAGGCGAGGCGCGTGAGCTGATAGACCAGGTTGCCGTAGACCAGCATGGCCACGATGCCGGCGAATGCCAGCCAGGCCGCGAGGTCCGCACGGTCGCCGGCCTCGGCCAGGCGCCGGGCGCCGCCGCCCAGATCGTCCAGCAGCAGCGCAACCGCGAACAGCGTGGCGGCGAACGTCAGGAGGGTGACGGCGATCTCGCGACGCGGCGCGCGCTCGGCGCTGGCGCGCGCTTCGCGGATCTCGGAGCGGGATTCCATAATTGTTCTGCCGCCATTCCTGGGCAAACCGGGCGGCCATCATATCGTGGGAAATATTCCCATCATTTGCCGGCCGTCGCGGCGGACCGACCGGTGCGCGGCACGGGTTGTCGGGGTTTTTTACAACAGCGCCCGGTCCGCCGGGTGTGACGCACTTCACAGACCTGCGACGCGCAATCCGGCTCAATACCAGTGGGAATCCCGGAGGCGGCGCGCCGGGACAGGGCGGCAACCTGACATGTCGGTCCTGTCTCTCCCGTGCGGAGGGGTGACTGCAGCGCGCGCTCCGGGTGACCCACTCCGCCGGCGCTGGCCGCCCGCGGTCGAACCAGTCCATTGGGGGTGCGATGGGAACGATGGCGACATGGCAGGACAATCCGCGCGTCGGGCGCGATGCGCCGCCGAAGGCGACGGCGGGGACGCCGTCCGCGCGCAGCTATCTCGCGCTGAACCGCTGGCCGGCGACCGGCGCCACGCCGCGCGACACCGCCGGCGGCTGGCAGCCGCTCGCCTGCCCACCGGCACCCCGGCCGCTCGTCGACATCGCCGCCTGCGGCGATAAGTTGTTCGCCGTCGGCGACAACGGCCTGTGGGCAACCGATCCGCTGCATCCGCAGGGCGGCTGGCTGCGCGCCGGCGACGCCGAGGCCGTCGTCGCGCTGTGCGCGGGCGACCACCGGCTCTACGCGCTGACCCGCGACGGCATGCTGTGCGCGCGCGCACCGGTCGCGCGCGCCGCTGCCTGGATCCGGCTCGCGCCGGCCGCCGGACTGCGCACGCTGACGGTAAGCGGCGGTGACGTGTTTTCCGTCGATGCGCGCGGCCAACTCTGTCATCTCGCGGTCGCCGGCGGCACCCGGCGCTGGCGACCACTCGGGCCGGCGCCGGCGCTGCACGCGCTCGCCGTGAGCTATCGCAAACTGTTCGGCCTCGACGCCGACCACCGGCTGTGGTGGCGGGATGCGACACCGGCGGCGGCGCCCTGGGAGCCGATCGGTCGCAGCGGCCGGTTCGGCGCCCTGACCGCCATCCACGCGCGGCTGGTGGCGCTGGACGCCGATCAGCGCCTGTGGTCGCGCGACGCGGCGCCGTGAATCAGATCAGGAATGTCCAATAGACCAAGAGCTGCAGCAGCGTCAGCGGCACACCAGCGCGCGCGAAATCGAGCAGCGTGAGCGTCGCGCCGTGGCGCTCGGCGTGCTGAATGATGATCACGTTGCTGGCCGCGCCGAGGATCAGGAGGTTGCCGGCCAGCGTGCTGCCGGCGGCCAGCGCCATCAGCGCCTCGGGCGCGGCCGCCGAGCCGCCGAGCAGCGGAAGATACAGCGCCGCCAGCGGAACGTTGGATACGAGCTGACTGAGCGCCACACTCAAACTCAGCACCGTCGCAGGCGCTTTAAGATCGACGGCCGAGGCCGCCAGCAGCTCCTGAAGGAATCCGCTGCGCCACACGCTCGCCATCAGCACGAACATCGCCGCGAAGAACGTCAGCGTCCGCCAGTCGACGCGCCGCAGCAGCTCCAGGCGCCGCCGGCTGAACAGCAGCAGCGGCAGCGCGCCCCCCAGCGCGATCCAGCTCAGGCGGAACTCGATGCGCGGCGCGGCCGCGGCGAGCGCGATCTTGACCAGCACCAGCGCGATCGCCAGACCCAGTGCGAACCGCGCCAGGCGCGCGAGCGCCGGGTCCTTGACCGTCACCGGCGCATGCGTGAGCCGGCGTGCGTGGAACTCGCGGCGGAACATCCAGCGCAGCACGCCGTAGGCGAGGCCCAGGCCGATCAGCGTCGGCAGGGCGAGATGGGCGAAGAAGGTCAGGAACGGCGCCGGCAGACCGCCGTGCACGGCGATCAGCAGGTTCTGGGGATTGCCGATCGGGCTCATGACGCTGCCGGTGGTCACCGCAAAGGCCAGCGCCAGCAGCATGAGCCGCGGCGGCAGGTCGTGCTCGCGCGCCAGGCGCAGCGCCAGCGGCGTGCCGACGATCGCCAGCGTGTCGTTCATGAGCAGCGCCGAGCTCAGGCCGCCGACCAGCAGCACCGCCAGCACCAGCGCGTCGGCGGAGCCGATGCGTGCGAACAGGCGGTAGGCGAGCGCATACAAATAGCCGCTCGCCACCAGCGCCTCGCCGACGATGAACATGCCGGACAGGAACAGCATCACGTCGACGTCGATGGCGCGCAGCGCCGTGCCGGCGTCGATCTCGCCCAGCGCCAGTACCGCGACCGCGCCGAGCGCCATGGCCTGCCAGATCGCCACCCGCAGCCGCCCGATGCGGCGCGCCGCGATCAGCACGAAGACCGCCAGCAGCGCCAGGACGGACAGGTTCACGCGCGCAGGCCGTTATCGATTGCCGGCGCCGCGCGCGGGCGCGAGCGCCAGGTACACCAGCAGCGCCGTGGCCAGCGCCGTGATATAGGGAGTCCCCATGTCACGAGCGGGGCGGCGCGATGAGCGAGTCGGCAGGGAGCATGCGCTCAGGTCGCGGACGCGGTCACCGGGAAGGCGACGCTGCAGCCGCCGAGGCCGCAATAACCGCCGGGGTTCTTGGCGAGGTACTGCTGATGATAATCCTCGGCATAGTAGAACGTCGGCGCATCGACGATCTCGGTGGTGATGGTGCCGTAGCCGGCCGCGCTCAGCGCCTGCTGGTAGCGGTGCGCCGCAGCCTCGGCCGCCGCCTTTTGCTCCGGCGTATGGGCGTAGATGCCGGAGCGATACTGGGTGCCGACATCGTTGCCCTGGCGCATGCCCTGGGTCGGATCGTGCGACTCGAAGAAGACCTTGAGCAGATCCTGGTAACTCAGCGCGGCCGGATCATACACCACCAGCACCACCTCGTTGTGGCCGGTGAGCCCGCTGCACACTTCTTGATAGGTCGGGTTGAGCGTGTAGCCGCCGGCGTAACCGACCGCGGTGGTATGGACACCGGGCAGCCGCCAGAACGTGCGCTCCGCGCCCCAGAAGCAGCCGAGGCCGAACATCGCAGTCTGAAATCCGGCGGGAAACGGGGCTTTAAGCGGATGGCCCTTGACGTAATGCCGGTCCGGCACCGGCATCTCCTCGGCGCGCCCCGGCAAGGCCTCCTCGGGCCGCGGCAGGTCGGTCTTTCGGAACATGAACATGGTAAAAACTCCAGGCTCTCGTTAGGGTATCAGTCTGCCGCAGGCGCGCGGGACAATCCAGCAACGGCCGTCCCGGCGCCCGCGCATCGAATCGCCCATGAGTCGGAGCTACGCGCCAAACCTGACATGACCCAACCGACCGCCCCGCCCCGACCCGATGCCGGGGCCTTGCACGCCGCGCGCGGCCGGACCGTACCGGACGTCATCGCGCCGGGGCTGGACGTGCTGTTCGTCGGCATCAACCCGAGCCTGTATTCGGCGGCGGTCGGCCACCACTTCGCGCGCCCCGGCAACCGCTTCTGGCCGGTGCTGCACCGCTCGGGCTTCACGCCACGCCGGCTCGCGCCGCACGAGGAGCGCGCGCTCCTGCGCCACGGCTGCGGCATCACCAACGTCGTGGCCCGCGCCACCGCCAATGCCACCGAGCTGTCGCGCGCCGAGCTGCGCGCCGGCGGGCGCCGGCTGGCGGCCACGGTGCACCGGCTCAAGCCCCGGATCGTGGCGGTGCTCGGCGTCGGCGCCTACCGCACGGCCTTCGAGCGGCCGCGGGCGGCGATCGGCGAGCAGGCCGAGCGGCTCGCCGGCGCCGCGATCTGGGTCTTGCCGAATCCGAGCGGTCTCAACGCCCACGATCAGCTCGACGAGCTGGTGCGTCTATTCCGGCAGTTGAGAAAAGTAGCGAGTGGCTAGTGGCGAGTAGCGAGTAAAACCTCCGTACCGCCACTCGCCACTCGCTACTAGCTACTCGCTACTCGCCACTGAATCACAACCAATCCGTGAGCATCACCCCGACGCCGATGCGGTTACGGTAGCGGTTGTAATCGATCAGGCTCTCGCCGTAACCGTTGAAGACCTGCACGTAGCCGCGCAGCTTGCCGCCGAGCGGAATACCCCAATCGATCTGGACGGCGCCGCGGTTGGCGGTGGAGTCGAGATTACTGCGCAGCATCAGCGACAGGCTGTGGCCGCGATGCAGCCACACCAGGCGCAGCTCGCCGTTGCCGAGATAGTCCTCGATGTCGGGGTTGTCGTCGCCGCGGGCGTCGGTGGGGCTCTCTTTCTCATCCTCGGGGATGCGGTACCACGGCCGCAGGCTCAAATAGAAATCGCCGCGCGCCAGCACGAAGTTGGCGTAGACCCGGTTCCAGCTGCGTGAGTCCGGCAGGCTGCGGCCGTTGGACTGATGGGAAACGCCGATCGCCAGCAGGCGATGGGTCATGCCCAGCACCGGCCACTCGGTCGGCAGCAGCCAGAACACCTCCGGCTCATAGTTGGTCTCGCGGAACGGCGCCGAGCTGTCGCTGTTATAGGCCTGAAAGAACGACACCTGGGTATAGGCGAAGTACAGGCGGCTGCGGGTGTTGAGCAGGCGCTCGGTCAGCGGGATCTTGAAGCTCAGTTGAAACTTGATCTCGGCGTTGTCCAGCGCCGGGTCGTCGTCGCGCAGCTTGCTGTCATAGGTGAGCGGCAGCAGATAGTTCGGCTTGTGCGGCGTGATGACGAAGCGGCTCTCGGCGACCTGCTCCTCGCCCGACAGGCGCCGTTCGACGGCCCCGCCGTCGTCGGCACGCGCGGTCACAGCGCCCAGCGTGCCGAGCAGCAGGCCCAACATCGTTCCGCGGCACCCCGTCGCCCAGGCCGCCGGCACTCAATCCTCCGACGGCCCGGCCGCGCGCTCGGTGTGACCGAAGCGCCTGCCCGATCCGATGGCGTCGCGGATCAGCAGCTTGAGCTCCTTGGCCTCCGGGAAGCGGCCGTGCTCGCGGCGCGAAAACAGCACCCGGTCGTCGAGCCGCACGACGAAGTTGCCGCCGCCGCCCGGCTTCAAGACCAGCGCGTCGATCTCGTCCTCGAAGGCGCGCAACAGCTCCTGCGCCATCCACCCGGCGCGCAGCAGAAAGCCGCACTGCGTGCAGTATTCGATCTCGATGCGCGGCTTGTCGGACATGCGCGATCCCCGGTGTGCGTGAGCGCCCGTGATTATAGCGCGGCGCGGGCCGCGTTCCGCGACCGCGGGTTCATTCCCGCGGCGGGCCCTTCAGGTTCTCGGCCAGCATGTTGCAGAACAGCGCGCCCTGCTCGAGCGCGTCGTCGAGCGCCACATGCGTGTGGGGCAGCTCGTCGAACCAGCGCTTGGGGAGATAGCTGCGGGTCGTGAGCCGGAACTCGCTCTTGCGCATGCCCATCGCATAGGAGCGCACGTCCAGGGCGTTCTCGCGGAACGGCCGCTCGCCGGTGTAGCGCACCAGGTACCAGTAGACCCACATGAAGTCCCAGCTCGCCGGCCAGCCGACGAACACCGGCCGGCCCGGCAGGCCGTTCAACCAGTCGAGATACTGGCGCATCGCCGTCTCCGGCGGCCGCGGATCGCGCCGGCAGGCCGCCCAGGCCTCGGGGAACTCCTGCCACCAGGCCGTGGTTGCGGGGTGCGGGCCGGCGTCCGGCAGGGTCTCGAGATTGACGGCGAAGCTGTCGATGAGCGTCTTATCGGCCCGGAACGCCGCCGAGGCCAGGCTCAACATCGAGTGCGGCCCGGGGATCGGGCCGTCCGCCTCGATGTCGGTGCTGACGTAGATTTCAGTCTTGTCCTTGCTCACGGGGAAAATACCTATTGTTGTAGGCGGGGCTTCCAGCCCCGCCGGACTGTGCCGAGCGGGGCTGGAAGCCCCGCCTACAGTATCGCGCCGCGCTCCTGCATCGCGTAGGTGCTGAGCTTGTCCACCAGATAGCGATAGGCCGCGTCGATCGAATCGGTGCGGAACATCAGGTTGACGTCCTCGGGATTGATCGTGCCGTGCTCGATCAGGGCGTCGAAGTTGACCACCTGGTTCCAGTACTCGGTGCCGAACAGCACGATCGGCAGGTGCTTGCGGATCTTGCGGGTCTGCAGCAGCGTCAGCAGCTCGAACAGCTCGTCCAGGGTGCCGAAGCCGCCGGGGAAGACGATCACGGCCTTGGCGAGATAGGCGAACCAGAACTTGCGCATGAAGAAGTAGTGGAAATGAAACGACAGCTCGCGCGTCACGTAGGCGTTGTCGAATTCCTCGATCGGAATCGAGATCGTCAGGCCGACGTTGAGCCCCTTGGCCTCGGAGGCGCCACGGTTGGCCGCCTCCATGATGCCGGGTCCGCCGCCGGTGCAAACCACGAAGCGCCGCGCCTCGTCGCCGAGCTGCTTGGACCACTCGGTCAGGCGGTACGCCAGATCGCGCGCCTCTTCGTAGTAGCGCGACATGCGCAGATCGCGCCGCGCCCGCTCGACGTCGCCGCCGCCCTGCTCGGCCGCCTGGAGCCGCTGCTCCGCCTGTTCGCGCGAGATGAAGCGCGCCGAACCCATGAAGACGATGGTGTCGTCCACGCGGTAGTGATCGAAGCGGCTGACCGGCTCGAGGTACTCGGCCAGGATGCGCAGCGCCCGGGCGTCGCTGCTGTCGAGGAAATTGGTGTTGCGGTACGCCTTGACGGCGCGATGGGTTCGGTCGGTCATGGTGTCGGGTCCGCGCCTCGCTCGCTGGTTCCGTGGGTGTGGCGCCGTATCATATCAGATGCCGGCGGCGAAAACGGAAGCGTCAGAAATACGCCTCGGCGCGCTCGATCTCGACGAGTCTCACCTTGAGGGTGATCAGCGCCCCGTCGTAGCGCCGCTCGACGATCGCCACGCCGTTCTGCAGGTCGACGAGCTTGCCCTCGCGCACCAGGCCGCCGCCCACGTGCAGCCGCACCTTGCGTCCGAGGTGGCGGGCGAGCTCGGCGGGGGCAACCGGCGCATAGCCGCTGCGCGACGGCTTGGACGCGACCGCGGCCAGCCGCTGCGGCGGCGGTTCCGTGCCGGATGGCGCATCGGCATCGGCGGCGGCATCGGCCTCGGCCGGCCGCGGGCGCGGCGCGGCGGCGGGCACCGGCGCGGCCGCGCGCGCCGCCAGCTGGGGTTTGTGCTGAAAGCTCAGATCGCTCACCACCTCGCCGTTCACGCTGACCAGCGGATTGAGCATCTCGAAGGCGTCCTGCGCCTTGTAAAAACGCAGGCCCTCGAAGTTGGTGTCCTTGTCGGGACGCACCTGAACGCGGATCTCGCCGGGTTGCACGAGGAAGCGCCGATAGGCCTCGCGCATGCCCGGCCCCGGGACGAACCCCCAGGCGCGCTGGAATCCGGCGTCGTCCAGGGCGAGCTGCGCCTCGATGTACTGTTCAGCGTTGACACCGGCGGCCTCGGCGCACATCGCCGTGACGCGCTGGGTGAGCGCGAGGTCCCGATAGCTGAGCGACACGCTGGCGAGGTAGGCGTCGGCATCGTCCATCTCGAACAGCCGGCGCGACACGCCGGTCGCCTCCATGTCGAGCTTCATGTTCCACATGTCGTGCACCGTCCACTCGGCGAAGCTGCGATTGCGCGCGCCGACGTACTCGTAGCCGACCCGCGCGTCCATGCGCACCGCGTGATAGCCGAGCTTGCGCAGCTCGGCGATGCCGAGCGCGCGATGCTCGCCGCAATGATGCAGCACGCCTGCGGCGTCGTCGCCCATCGCGCCGAACATCGCGCGCATCAGCGCACCGTCGGTGCCGAGCTCGGCGCCGCGCACGATCAGGCTCAGCGATTCCGGCAGCTCGCGCGTCTCCTGGACCTTCCAGCCGCGCAGCAGGAACATCAGTCCGGGGGTCTTGATCTCGACGCTGTCTATCGTCATCACGTCCGCGACGCCGCGCGGCTCGACGCGCAGCTTTTCCACGCCGAGCGTGCCGTCGACGCCGCTGGTGATGCCGCCGTACTGTACATGCGCATAAGGCGACAACGCGAACACCATGTTATCGACCGCCTGCTTCACCTGGTGGTACAGATAGAGCTTGAATCCGGCGTACGACACCGCCACGGCAAACCCGAGCAGCAGCAACGGCTTCTTCAACGATCCCATAGGGTGTGGTTCCGGTCGGCGGCGACCCGCCTCATAGCGTAATTATAGTTGTAGGCGGGGCTTCCAGCCCCGCAGCAACGCCAGAACGAAGCCGCAACCGGCGGGGCAAGATGCCCCGCCTACATATGAGATGGCGCAGGCGGGGCTTCCAACCCCGCGCTGTTCGGCACGCCGCCCGCCGCGGAACAGATGCCCCGCCGGCATCGGGCGCGCCGCAGACGTCGCCCCGCATGCGGCGCGCCGCGCGCAGCACCTCGGGCCCGGCCGCCCCGACCTCGCGGATCCCTGTACGGGTGTCGGCGCGAGCGTCAACGCCACGCAGCGCATCAGCACGGCCTTATATAGAAATCCCCCGGAAGGTCCGGTAGGCATCACCATCGCCGCGTTCATGCCCGTATAGGCATCCCCGGATGCCTATGATATACTGCCCTGGATTCTCAATGTGCCGCCGTCCGCAAGCCCGTGCCCGACCGCCCACGCGCGATACGTTCGCTACATCCCGGCGGGAAACGGGCCCACTCTGAGGATGGAACTCCCGGCGTGTTCGGACAACCCTGTCCCGGCCACCGCGCACACCGCGATGACGCCGTGAACCTTAACTTGGCGCGCCCGGGGCACACCAACACCGTCAGCAGCCGGATCAACTCATGTCAGATCGTGAAATCAGCAGTCCCTCGTCACACGCCGACGCCGCGGCGCACCGCGCCAGGCCGTTCAAGGTCGTGTGCGTAGAAAAGACCGAGATGCCGGACGGCGGCGACGGTCGCAACTGGTACCGCTACGAGCTGCACAACGGTCGCTCGACGATCGTCGGCCAGCGCCGCGGCTCGTTGAAGGATGTCAGCGCCTATGCGGCGCGCTACGCGGAGCAGCTCAACTCGCGCAGCAACGGTGCCCACTCCATCTGGTCGCCGCGCAACAAGAAACAGGCTTGAGTTTACGGCGCGCGTCGCGCGCCACCCGCCCGCCCGTCCTTTCCCACCAGTCGCCGACCCGCGGTTCGCCGCCGCCTCCGCCGTGCCCGACCCTGGCCGGCGCTGGACGGTCGGCATGACGCCGGTCGTCGGCGGGCGCAAATCCCGGGTGGCATTGCGCTGCGATCGTGAGTAATATCATTCACATAGAATGAAAACCTCGACGAAACCCACGATGAAGCCGGAACGCCGGCTGATCTACCTGGCGGCGCTGCTCGGCGTCACCGTCGCGGCGATCGTCATGCCGAATATCCGTGCCGGCGACCTCGGCACGCCGGCGGCCGAACCGGTCGCCGCTACCGACCCGGCGCCGGCGGCGGAAACCGAGCCGCTGATCAAGGCCGCCGAGCTGGTCCAGCACACGCGGCCGAACGCGCTGGCGCTGCGATCCGGCGTGGCGCTGGTCATGGATGCGCGCGAGGGCGTGGTGCTCTACGAGCGCGCCGCCGACACGCGCCGACCGATCGCTTCGCTCACCAAGATCATGACCGCGCTGGTGATCCTCGAAGCCGGGTTGCCACTGGACGAGCCGATCGAGATCACCCGCGCCGACCGCGACCGGCTGCGCGGCTCGGGGTCGCGCATTCCGTTCGGCGCCGTGCTCACGCGGCTCGAATTGCTGCACGCGGCGCTCGCCGCCTCCGACAATCGCGCCGCCGCGGCGCTGGCCCGCAGCCATCCGGGCGGCACGCAGGCGTTTGTCGCCGCGATGAACGCCAAGGCACGGTCGCTGGGCATGGAACACACGCGCTTCACGGACGCCAGCGGCCTCGGCGAAGGCAACGTCTCGACCGCGCGCGATCTGGCAAGGCTGGCGACCGCCGCCAACGCCTACCCGCTGATCCACGATCTCACCACCAGCACGCGCTTCAGCGTTACCGACCGGCATGCCGGCCGCGATATCGAATTCCTCAACACCAACCGCCTGGTGCGCGGCGACCGCTGGGACATCGAGCTCAGCAAGACCGGTTATACCGCGGCGGCCGGCAACTGCCTGATCATGCAGACCACGATCGGCGAACGGCCGGTGCTGATCGTGCTGTTGAACTCCTGGGGAAAGCTCAGCCGCTACGGCGACTCCCAGCGCATCCACGACTGGCTGCTGCGCGGCGAGCGTCGCGCGCTGAAATCCCTCGATACCGTCGCCGGCGTGCAGGGCTGAGCGGCCCGCGCCGGCGCGTGGCGGTCGGCGCCCGGCGCTTACGCGTCCTCGTCCAGCCAGGCGATCAGATAGAACAACCGGAACCCTTCCGAGGAACGCGCCGGCCCGACGACCTTGGCGGCATAGCGCTGGTTGTCGGGATCGGCCGCATCGAGCGCCGCGGCCGCCGACTCCATGACCGTCACGCAATCCTCGGGGAAACGCCCGCGGCCGCGGCGCGGCGCGTACACGACGGCGTAACATTCCTGCACCAGGTCGCTGTCGGGATCGAGATAAATGCCTTTCATGGCCCGATTATCCCCCTGCCCGGTGGCGGCGACAACTCGGGACATCAAACACCGCCGCGGGGCCGGCCGCCGGCCGGCGGGCGGGCGGATCACTCCTCGCAGGAGTAGCCGAGCAGCGACAGCCCCTCGTCGAGATAATCGGCCACCAGCGGGGTGGCGATGAGATACTCCGCGCTGCGCGGGTTCCAGGCGTCGCCGGCGGCGGCCAGCGCCTGGTCCCATTCCTCGACGTCGTAGTCGCCGCGGCCCAGCCACATCAGCGCCACCAGCGCGACCTGCTGATCCGGCTCGAGGTCGTTGATGGTGTTCTTGAGCTCGGCATAGCTCGGATCGTCGGAGTGATCGGCCAGGACCTGCAGCGCCCAGTCGTCGCTCGGGCCGAACGGTTCCTCCGGCAGCACCACCTCCTCCTTGGTGTGGAATTCGTGCGCCTTGGTGATCAGGAAACAGACCGTCTCCGGATTGACGCCCAGCGTGATCGGCTCCGACATGACTGCCTCCTGCTCTGAACGGGTGACTTCCCCGGCACCCTAACAAGCCACGATGCCGCCAACCTTGACGTGCATCAATACCGCCTCGACCTCACACCATCGCACGCCGCATGCCGCGCTTCAGGCTGTGGATGCGCCGCAGGATGCCGCGCAGCTTGGCATGGTCCTTGGCCGCCAGCGCCGCGTCGCGGTCCTTCTTGAGCGCGCGGATCCGGCCCTTGACCTCGGCCTTATCGATGCCCACCACCTCGTGGTGCACATGGGTGTCGATGCCGAGCGCCGTGCACAATGCAGTCAGCAGATGGTCCTTGTTGAGCTGCGAGTAGCCCTGTACGGCCTCGTGCTCGAGTCCCGCCGCGATCTCGCGCAGCTCGGCGACGGTCTTGTGCTTGAGTTCTTCGTAGGTGTGCGCCATGAATGGTCTCCGTGCTTCCGTTGCGCCCGATGGACCGCGTCCCGGGGCGGAAATTTTATATAGCACCGCCGCGCCGGCAGTTCAACGCCCCGCCACGCGGTCCGGCCGGGCGCGGGCCGCGGCGGCCGGCCGCAGCGCCGGCACGGCGCCGCCGCGCCCGCCATGATGCCCGTCAAAGAAATCCTCGGCAGTTCCCTTAGTATGGGTGGATCCGCCCTCTCCCGCCCGCCGATGTCCGGCGCGCGGCACACGGGGACGGCAAGGAGGTGGATCATGGCGACACAGGTACCTATCAAGGGCACGGAAGGCAGAAAGGGCGAGCTGATGCGCCCGACAGGGATGTTCGAGGAGCTGGAGCGCTGGGCGGAGACCATGCTGCCGCTCGGCTGGGCACGGCCGATGCACCTCGAGCGCATGTTCTGGGGCGGGGCCGCGCCGCAGGTCGACGTCATCGACCGCGAGGCGGATCTGGTCATCCACGCTGCGCTGCCGGGCTTCCGCAAGGACGACATCGAGGTGACCGCCAGCAGCGATTCCGTGACGCTGCGCGGCAGCGCTTCGGAGGAGACCCAGGAGGGCGAAGGGGCCGGCGAGTACTACCGGCGCGAAATCCGCCGCGAGGACTTCCTGCGCACCATCCATCTGCCCTGCGCGGTGGACGACAAGCAGGTCAAGGCGACCTTCAAGGACGGCATGCTCGAGCTCGTGCTACCCAAGGCCGAGCCCGCGAAACGCCACAGCATCGAGATCGAAGAAGGCTGATCGCGCGGGCCGTCACGGCCGATTGAAACCCGGTGCCACGCCGGGTTTTCTTTTGCGCGGACCTCCGCGCTCAGCACCGGCGCGCCGCGCGCGGTTTGAGCCAATCGTTGGCCGGGCTCAGGCCGCGCGCCTCGACATAGCCGAGCAACTCCGGAAAGAAATCCAGGAACTGCCGCTCGTGCTCGGCGTAGCGCGCCTCGAGCTCGGCGACCGCGCCGGCGAGCGCCGCGGCGCGCCGATAGCGGCCGAAGCGCCGGCGGATGCCGTCGAGCGCCGCCGCCACCGCGGCGGGATCGCCGTAGGAACCGAGCCAGTCGTCGCGCGCCATCGCCGGCAGGATATGCTGCAGCCGCTCCGGGAAGCCCGATCGGTGACGCAGTAGGATCGCATAGATCGTGGCGGTGAACTCCGCCAGCGGCGCGCTGCTGAACGAGGCCCAGTGGCGCACCAGAAAATGATCGTAGAAGACATCCACCAGGATGCCGGCGAAGCGCCGGCGCTCCGGGCTGATCAGCGCGCGGCTCGCGCGATGCGCGGCGTGCGCGTCGGTGTAACGGTCGATGTCCCGGTGCAGGAGAATGCCGGCGCGCACCGCCGGCGCATAATCTCGGTCGCGGCCGCCCTTGACGAAGTCGCCGAGCAACCCGCCGATGGCGATCTCGGGCGTGTTGGCCGACAGCAGCAGGTGCGCGAGGTAGTTCATGTCAAAGGCGCGGCACCAGCGTGGCCGGACAGGCGGCGCGCACGACATCGTAGACCGGCCGCGGATCGTCCTGGTAGCGCCGCGAGAAGTGAAACGGCACGAGCCGCTCGACGCCGGCGGCCGCGGCGATCTCGCCGCAGGCGCGCGCGGTGAGATGACCGGTGCGGCGCGCCTGGGCGGCGTCCGCATCGAGAAACACCGCCTCGCAGAACAGGGTGTGTGCGCCGTGCGCAAGCCCGGCGAGCGCGGCGCGATTCGCCGGCGTATCGGCGAGATCGGTGGCGTAGGCGAGCTTTTCGCCCGGGCTCACCAGGATCAGGCGCTCGGCGAGCACGGCGGCGGATTCGCGCCGCCCGTCCGGCAGCACGATCGCGGCCCGCGGATCGTCGCCGATCAGCGCGCGCTTGAGCGCGGCCAGCCACGGCCCGGCCGGAAGCTGTAGTGCCGCCAGACGCTCCTTGCGCACCTTGAAGCTGCGCGCGGTCTCGAAGGCGAAGGCCAGCACCGGCGTGCCGTGATCGAGCGTTACGGCCCGCACCCGGAACTCCGGCTCGGCGATGATCACGCCGTCGCGGACCTCGTCCCCGCCGGCCGGCTCGGCCGCCGGATGTCCGGCCTGCAGGCGGAAGCGCTTGAGGCAGCTGCCGTGCAGCTCGCCAACCTCGAAGCGCGGACCACGTTCGCCGATCCGGTCCCAGTGCACGCCATTGAGCAGGCCCTGGATGTTACCCGCCAGGCCCGGCGGGCCGTAGAGCCGGCAGACCGCCTCGACGCCGATGCGCGAGCGCAGCAGCCACAGAAAACCGGCGATATGGTCGACATGCGCGTGGCTGACGAGCACGTCGCTCACCTGGTGCGCAATGCGCGCCGGCAGCCGGCCGGCCTCGCCGAGATCGACGAGCAGGCTGCGGCGCCAATGCTTGAGGCGCAGATGCAGCAGCGGATCGCCGAACACGCCGTTGACCAGCATCGCCGCCGCGCTGCTCAGGCGCACCACCGGCCGCGGCCCGGTGGCGGTGCGAAGACCCGGTCGCGCGTGCAGATCCGACGGCGGCGCATAGGCGATCGCCGCGCCGCCGGCCGGCGGCGCACTGCCCAGCAGCCCGTCGGCCAGGCGCTGGGCGTCGCGCACCAGCACTGCGGTGGCGGCCGGCGCCGCGCGCTCGAGGCGCGCGCGCAGCGCGCCGTCTTCGAGCGCCACCGCCTCGCCCATCGCCAGCAGCCGCTGCGCGCCGTCGTAGACCGCGAGCTGGCGTCCGGCCCAGGCCGCCGCCGAGCGCGGCGGCGGCGTGCCCAACCACTCGAGACCGTCGAACGGCAGGCGCTGCTCGACGCCGCCGGCGAGATGCTCATCCCAGCGCCGCGTGCGCGCCCGCGCGCGCGAACGCCGGCCGGGCCGCCGCGCCGCAGCCGCCGCCGGCACGACCGACACGGGTATGCCCAGCGCCGCCAGCTCCGCGGTGAGCGGCGGCGCCGCGACGTCGCGCGCCAGCACCAGCACCGCCCCCACGCCGGCCGCTTCGCAGAGCGCCGGCAGCAGCTCGGCGCCGGCCACGCCGCGGATGACGCCCGGCGCATCGACGATCGCGGCGCCGGAACCGATGCCCGCGGCCAGGCGGCGCACGGCCGCAATCAAGGGCAGACGAAAACGCGCGGCGTCGAGCGTGCACAGCGGCTCGTGGGCGCGCACCGACCAGGCCGCGTTGCGCCAGTCCGCGAGATTCAGCGCGCCCGGTACGCCGAACGGCGCCGAGCCCGGATCGGCGCCGAGGCCGACACACCCCCGGCCCTGCGCCGCCAGCGCCTGGGCGAGCCCGGCGGCCAGCGTCGATTTGCCGGTGCCGGGCGCGCCGAACAGCAGCACGCGCCGCGCGGCGCCGAACACGGCCTGCGCCAGCGGCGCCGGTGCATACGGCAGAACCGGGAAACCAGAACGGGCGCTCATCGTGCCTGCCTCGTCGATCATGATGAACCGCGACCGCGCGGACGTAAAGGCCGGTTGCCGGCGTTGCGCGTTTGAATTCGCGAGCCGCGGCGCGCAGAATGATCGTCATGTCCGCGACCGGGATTCACGTCTACCTGCCGCCGGGCGGCGCGCCGTCGCCGACGCAGCTCGACGGCAAGTTTCTGCAGATCAGTTGGCGCGGGCGCGATCATCTGCTGTTCGCGCCCAAAAGCCTGCATCGCTATCACAACCAGATGCTCGCGCAGTTCCTCGCCGAGCACGGCATCGCGCATCACTGGGCGAGCGACCAGCAGCTCGACGTCGACGATCCGGAGCTCCGGATCCACGGCGGCGGGCGATTCCGCGCCGACGCCATCCGTCGCGAGCTGACGCTGTGGGACAATTCCCAGGCCTACGGCCGGTTCGACGCGGAACGCGCAGTCGGCCAGATCGCCGCGGCCGATCATGCCTGGAGCGCTTACCGCGTCGTGGTCGACTAGGTGACCTCGGAACGAGTTCCCTCTCCCCCCGCCGTGGGCGGGGGGAGAGGGCTAGGTGAGGGGGGCGTGCCAACTTCTGCCCTCACCCTATCCCTCTCCCAGAGGGAGAGGGCACCCTTCGTGACGACTTTTCCACTTTTTCACAGGTTCCTGTGATTAACGGATCCGGCGTGCGCTATTTCTTGTCGGACGATCCGCCGAACAGCTCGTCGAGCCGGGCGCGCGCCGGATCGGTCGGGCCCGGCGTCGCGTCATCGCCCGTCGCGCCGAACAGACCCTCGAGCCGCTCGCGCGCCGAGCGCGTGCGGGTCTCGTCGCGCGGCCGGTAGGCGTCGGCACTGGGCTCGAACCAGTCGCAGAAATTGGCGCACTCCTTGTCCTTGACCTCCTCGGCGCGATCCTCGCGGCATTGCTCGGCGACGCGCGGATCGTAGTGCCGGCACTGGCGGCAGACATGCAGCTCGGCGCGGCAGGCCGGGCATTCGGCAAGCCGCGACAAGGGCCGCGGCAACTCCGTAACGGCGGCGCCGCATTTCCAGCAGTTCAGGGCTTCCGCGGTCATCGTGCCGAGTGCCGCTCCGGGTGGTCGATGAACACCGAGCATAGCATCGCGCCGGGCACCCGCCCAAGGCGCCGGGATATTTCCCGACCGTGCGTTGTCGTACAGCTTGCACCCCAGCCCGACCTCAAGCCCGACCTCACCGGATTGCGGAGAACGACCATGGAAAAATTCCCGGATTTCCGTGCTCTCGCCTATTTGTTCGTAACCGCCGGCTGCGTGCTTACCGCAGCCAGCGCGGTCGTACCCTTCTACGATGCCGGCTATCGGCTGGCGTTCGGCGTACTGCTCGTGGGGTTAATCCCCTACCTGGCCTACGCGGCGCTGAGCGATATCGTGCGCGGCTGGCCGCTGCTGATCGCCGGGGCGCTGGTGCTCGGTATCGACCTCGGCGTCAGGATTCCCGAGCGCTTCATCCACTACGACGGTTACGCGAGCGGCGCGGTCTATTACGCCCCCCTGTTCTCGACGCTGGTGGTGATCCCGGTTATCCTCGGCATCGGCGCCCGGCGGCAGCGCGACCGCGGCGCGGCGCGGCGAACCCGCCCCGCCCCACCCGCCACCGGAGACAGCGCGTGAGCGAACGCAGGATCGGCCAGGTCGTCCCGGCGCATGCCGTCACCGAGGGCGCCGGCGTGACCGTGCGGCGCACGCTCGGCACGCCGGCCCTGCGGCACCTCGATCCCTTCCTGATGCTCGATCACTTCGGCACAGACGATCCGCAGGACTACATCGCCGGCTTCCCCGACCATCCGCATCGCGGCTTCGTCACGCTCACCTACATGCTCGACGGCCACATGCTGCACCAGGACAGCATGGGCAACCGCGGCGACCTGCGCGCCGGCGGCATCCAGTGGATGAAGGCGGCGAGTGGCGTGATCCATTCCGAGATGCCGCAGCAGACCGACGGCCTGATGCGCGGGTTTCAACTTTGGATCAACCTGCCGGCGAAGGAGAAGATGAGCGAGCCGGCCTACCAGGAATTCCCCGCGGCGCGCATCCCCGTGACAAGCGCCGGCGGCACGCGCGTCAAGGTCATCAGTGGCGAGTACGCCGATGCCCGCGGGCCGATCGACGATCCGCACACCGGCGTCCGGTACTACGACGTGACGCTCGAACCCGGCGCCGGTTTCCGTCATGCACTGGCGGCGGAACTCAACGCGTTTCTGTATCCCTACGAGGGTTATCTGGCCATTGACGGCACCCATGTCGCGGCCCATCACCTGGTGGTGCTGGGCGCCGGCGACGAGGTCGCGGTGACCGCGGGGAAGAGCGGCGCGCGCTTCATCCTGGTCGCTGCACGGCCGATCGGCGAGCCGATCGTGCAGTATGGCCCGTTCGTGATGAACACCGAGCAGGAGATCCGTCAGGCCTTCGCCGACTACCAGGCGAACCGGCTGGTCCGGAGCCGGGCGCGCACGACGTCCGCCTGACACGGCATCCTCAATTGACGCGGTACTTGGCCGCGTAGTGGCTGCGCAGCACCTTGCGGGTCTGGGCATTGATCGCCGGATTGCGGGTCGCGCGGCCGGATCGCTGCGGCGCCGGGCGGCGCGTCGCGCGCTTCTTTCCGGGTTTGCTCATGCCGGTTCGCCAGGTCGCTGACGCGCTCAGGCGCGCCCGACATTGCTGTCCGATGGCGAATGGTAATACTCGCTGTCTTCGGCGAATTCGCGGGCCAGGCGCGTCAGCTCCGCCAGCCGGCCCTCGGCGGTGCTGATCGGCGCGCAGTCCTCGCAGCGCGGATCGCCGCAGGGTTGACGCGAGTACAGCCAGTACTGGATGGCACCGGCGAGCAGGCCGTCGGCGACGTCCCAGATATCCGCCTCGTTGTCCTCGTCGGCCACACGGTTGCCCAGCTCCACGGCCCGGTTGAAGGCCTCGTCAAAAACCTCGTCGGATGGTTCCATGATGGCGTCACCTGCGGTTACGAACTGCCGGGGACGCGATTCTACACCAATCCGGCGCGCCGACGCTCACGGCGCGAGGCGCTCGACCTGCCAGCCGCCGCCCGCGCCGCGCCGGTAGCGCAGTCGGTCGTGCAGGCGGTTGTCGCGGTTCTCCCAGAACTCGATGCTGTCGGGAATCAAACGGTAGCCGCCCCAGTGCGGTGGCCGCGGCACCGGCCGGCCGGCGTAGCGGCGCTCGAGCTCGGTCATGCGCGCCTCGAGATGGTCGCGGTCCGGGATCGCCCGGCTCTGGTCCGAGGCCCAGGCGGCGACCTGGCTGCCGCGCGGCCGGCCGGCGAAGTAGGCATCCGATTCCTCGGGCGGGGTCTTCTCGACGCGGCCCTCGATGCGCACCTGCAGGCCGAGCGGATCCCACCAGAACACCAGCGCCGCGTGCGGCCGTGCCGCCAGCTCCTCGCCCTTGCGACTGGCATAGTTGGTATGGAACACGAAGCCCGCGTCGTCGAAGCGACTCAACAACACGACGCGCGCCGCCGGGCGGCCGTCGGCGGCGACGGTCGCGAGCGTCATGGCATGCGGCTTGTCGATGCCGGCCGCGGCGGCGCGGTCGTACCATTGGGCGAATTGCGTGATCGGATCGAGGGCGTTCATGGGCTCAGCATCATTATATACGGCTTGTGTCGGCTAGCAGGGTGTTGATAAACGAGTTTTTCAACACCCTGCTAGCCGGTCGACGGATCGACCGGCATTTTTCAAACACGGAAGTGTTTGAAAAATGGAGCAAAGCAAAAATCGCCCCTGATAATATTACCAAGGGGCTTTGCGTGGTTGAAAAAGTCGCGGATCGACTTTTTCAACACCCTACTAGCCGTTGTCGCCGCCGGACAAGGCCGCCACCAGCGCCAGATCGCCGGATCGCACCGAGCCGGGATCGAATTTCTTCGCCGCCGCCGCCATGCGCGTGAGCGCCGCGGCGATCGGCATGGGCGGCGCGGTATCGCCCTGCTTCGCGCGATGGAAACGCACCGGGTTGATGCGCGCCACCACGTAGCTGCGCAGGTAGGGCGACTTGAAGCCGCGCGCCTCGAGACCGGCGATGATCTTCTTCACCTGGGCGTCGATCTCCTGGAGACGCGCCGCGTAGTCGCCGCGGCTGCGCAGGCTCGCGGCGAGCGTGCGGTCCATGAAGCGGTCGACCTTCTTCAGGAACGGGCTGTAGGCGCCGCCGGCGAAACGGCTGTTGTGCTCGTAGACGATGCCGAGCGTCAGCAGCTCGGGCGCCTCGAACTCGGCGGTGAATTCGCTCTCCTTGGCGCGCGGCCGGCGCTTCGCCAGGTTGCGCGCCATGCGGACCACCTCCAGGCTGCGGTCCTTGAGGTTGTGGGCTTTCTCGGTGTTGAGCGCCAGGATGCGGAACGCCAGGCTCTCGTCCGGCGACACCAGTGCGGTGATCTGCTTCAGGCCCAGCACCTTGGCCGCCGCCAGGCGATGCCGGCCGTTGGGTGTCCACAACCGGCCGTCCTCGCCGCGCACCACGATCAGCGGATCGAGAAAGGATCCGGCCTCCTCGATCTTGGCCGCCAGGCGCTTGGTGTGGGTCGGCGACAGGTCGCGCTGGAACGGCGTCGGCTGCACCGCCGCGAGCGGCAGGGCCGCGAGCAGCACCGGCCGGCCCGACAGCGGCTCGCGGTAGGCGCCGAGCGGCGCGCCGCCGGCGGCCGCCACCTCGGCCGCCAGGCCGGTGACGTCGGGCGCGTCGAGAGGTAATGCAATCTCGGCAGCGTCGAGGCCGCGCTTGTCCTTGCGCGGCGCCATGCGCTTGCGCGCACCGGATCGGGCCTTGGGTCGCGCGGACTTCTTGGTCTTCTTCTTCGTTGTCGCCATGCGCACCGACCGCGTCAGCGCGGCGTAAACGCCCGCAAGCCGGGCAGGCGCGGATTATACCCCGCCCGCCCGCGCGACGTGCCCGTCATTGCCCATCGGGGTTGGCTTCGAGAAAACGATACCGACGGTCGCCGGCGCCGGTCAGACGCAACCGGTCGGCTTGGGCAGCCCGCCGTACTTGGTGATGGGCTTCATCGGCCCGGTCATCCACAGGCTGAACAGCTCTTTCTGATCCTCGCCG
Source organism: Acidiferrobacterales bacterium (assembly GCA_036393295.1). Classification (GTDB taxonomy): domain Bacteria; phylum Pseudomonadota; class Gammaproteobacteria; order Acidiferrobacterales; family UBA6901; genus DASWHF01. The sequence continues at coordinate 2,934 of DASWHF010000154.1, read as the reverse complement.
ACGTATTTGGCGAACTTGCGAATCGGCGGCACCACGCCGAACTCCTCGTAATACTCGCGCGCCTTGAGGATGTGATTCCACTTCACCTCGCTCAAATTCATGCTGTCGGCCTCGGCCATGGCGCGCGCGATCTCCGGCGTCCACGCGTCGCGGTCGGCGAGGTACCCGTCACCGTCACGTTCTGGAAGATTCATACCCAAAAACCTCACTGGCTGGTTGTGCGCGGCCGCAGCGCCCCCTCCCGGGGATCCACCCGCCGGCCGCAATCTCGAAATCGCCGGGCATTCTAGCAATACCCCAGTAAAACAGTCAAATATTGAGGTAATGGCGATGCCGAACCGGCATCCGGAAGCGCAAGAAATAATTCCGGGGCCACCGCAGACGGCGGCCCCGCGCGGGCGATCAGACGACGCTGCCGAAACCCTTGTCGACCGCGCCGGCCGGGGCCTGCAGGCCGGCCAGCCGGCAGCCCTGGGCGACCGGCCCGCCGGGAAACAGCTGGTACAGATACTTGATGCCGCCCTGCGAGTGGAACTTCTCCTCGAGCGCGTCGTGCAGCGCGCGCACGTTGATGGGCGTGCCCTCGTGCTTGGCGTAGTACTCCTGCAGCGCCCGAATCGCCGTCCAGTGCTCGTCGCTGAGCCTGAGCCCCTCGTCGGCGCCGACCGCGCGCGCGCTGTCCGGCGTCCAGCCGTCGGGCGCATGGGGAAATTCAGGATGCTTGCTGGTTTGGCCGCTCTGGGCCTCGAGGATACCTTCGATCAGGCTTGTCATTGTTGCGTCCTCCTTGTCTCGCACGAAGAGAATAGGGCTCGATGCAGGCCAAGACTGGTGCGCCCGCGTCGTGCCGCCGGTGGATACCACTTTTGACGCCGGCAACGGAGAAAGTTCGCCACGCTCCGCCCCCGGAGTCAAGGCCGGGCGCCCTGCGGCTGGCGTGAATCTTGCGCGCCGGCGTGGCGCGCGAGGAAACCGGCCAGCGCGCGCGTATACTCGGGCTGGCTCGCCAGAAACCCGCTGTTGTGGTCGCCGCGCAGCCGCACGAAGTCCTTGGGCGCGCGCGCCGCCTGGAACACCCGCTCGCCCAAGGCGAACGGCATGATCTCGTCGTCCGGGCTGTGCAGCACCAGCACCGGGCAGCTCACCGTTTGCAGATGCGCCGCGGTGTCGAAGCCGAAGCGCAGCACGATGAGTCGCGCCAGCAAGGGAAACACCGAGCGCGCGGCGGCGCGCGCCGAGGGAAACGTCGACTCCAGAATCAGTGTCCCCGGCCGGGTGCGGGACGCGAGCTCGGCCGCCACCGCGCCGCCCAGCGAGCGGCCGAAGACCACGATGTCGGCCTCGCGCACGCCGCGTTCGGTGGTGAGATATTTCCACGCCGCGTCCGCGTCGCGGTACAACCCGGCCTCGCCCGGGCGGCCGGCGCTGCGACCGTAGCCGCGGTAGTCGATGATGAACACGTCGAGGCCGAGGCGGTGGAAGATCTCGATCGACTCGCGCCGGTGCGAGATGTTGCCGGCGTTGCCGTGGAAGAACAGCAGCACCCGGCGGGCGCCGGCGCGCGGCAGATACCAGCCGTGCAGGGCGACACCGTCGGCGGCGGTCAACTCGACGTCCTGGTAGGCCAGGCCCCAGTCGGCCGGCGTCGCGGCCAGCGCGCGCGTCGGGAAGAAGATCATCGCCGGCTGCTGCAGATACATCCAGCCGTTCAGCACCACGAGCGCGGCGAGCACGGTGACGACGCCGGTCAGCATGTTCGATCTCCCGCGATAAGCGTCACGCACCCCGCCTCCCGCCGCGCCCGGCGTCTCCGGCCCCGGATCACTCTAGCACAGGCGGCGGGCACGCCGGGCCCCCGGCATCCTGGGGACGCGGCATATCAGTTACACTGGTGGACGTCTACCACGGTGACACGCCGACATGATCGAGGACATCCCATGAGCGCGGCCGATACGCCCCAACCGCCCGACGCACTGCTGCTGATCTCGTCCGGCTGCCCGTTCTGCGCGACCGTCCTGAAGGGTCTCGCCGAACTGGTCAAAGCCGGCCGCGTCGCCCGGCTCGAGGTGGTCAATCTGACGGTGCGGCCGGAGGCGGCCGAGCGCTACGGCGTGCGCGGCGTGCCGTGGCTGCGCCTTGGCCCGTTCGAGCTCGAGGGCCTGCGCTCCGAGGCCGAGCTGGCGCGCTGGGCGGAGCGCGCCGGCACGCAATCGGGCATGGCCGATTACCTGAGCGAGCTGCTGGCGGCCGGCGAGCTGCAGAAGGTCGTGCACCTGGTGTCCGACGATAGCGGGCGCTTCACGGCGCTGCTGTCGCTGCTGACCGACCCCGACACCGACCTGCACGTGCGGCTCGGCATCGGCGCGGTGGTCGAGACGCTCGCCGGGAGCGCCGGGCTCGAGGCGATGATCGCGCCGCTCGCCGAGCTCACGCGCCACGCCGACCCGCGCACGCGCGGCGATGCCTGCCACTACCTGGCGCTGACCCGCGGCCCGGCGGCGCGCCCGCACATCGCGGCGCTGCTGCAGGACAGCGACGCCGATGTGCGCGAGGTCGCGGCCGAAAGCCTGGATGCGATCGCGTCGCGCAAATAAATCCAAGCATGTAGGCGGGGCTTCCAGCCCCGCAACAGCGCTCAGTCGTCACGCCCGCCGCCGCCGAGCAGCGCCGGCAGCTCGCGGCGCGCCCGGGGCTTGGCGTTGCCGGCGGCTGCCGGGCGCCGGGCGTTCGCCGGTCGCGGCACCGGCGCCTGGCGGTGTCGGTGTTCACTGCCGGCGCCCGGCGCAGGACGCCGGTTGCCGTCGGCCTCCGGCCGTTTCGACTGGCGCTGCGCGCCGCCGTCGCGGCGCGCCGGCGCGGGGCGCGACTCGCGCCGGCGTCCGCCGTCCTGGCCGCGCGGCGCTCGCGCACCGCGGCCGTTGGAAATCGGCTCGG
>DASWHF010000153.1:0-18823 GCA_036393295.1 Acidiferrobacterales bacterium | reverse complement strand
TGGGATCGCATCGAAAAAATAGTACTCAGGAAAACAACGTCCCCTGAGAAAAAACTAGGAATTATTGATCATATCGCTAAGCGGTTGTCCCGGGGCCTATACGCTCATCTACAGTTAATTGATTGTCCCGATCAAGTGTTGGTTGTTCCATGGAACGATCAAATAGAGAAAACAACACCAGAAACACTTAACTTGGAGCGAGAAGGTGACCCATCTTAGATTGGCCTCTAACAAGCGCTTCGAGGCGGACGCGCAACAGCGGCGCGCCGCTCAAGCTTTTCGTTATGTGCCATAGATAAATGGCGAAGGAATATTTGGAAAAATTGTCCGGGCTGGTCTCGCGGCTGAATATCGAGAAAGAAGTCGATTATCGGATAGAGGTAAAACATCTCTTTACAGGGGCCGCTCTTTACGTGAATAAAGTCATCTGTGCGTCATGGTCTCCTGTAGGTCTGGCTTTTAAGCTGCCTGAGAAGGAAGTAGCTAGTTTAATAAACAGTGGAAAAGCCAAACCCTTAAAGTATTTCCCAAAAGGTCACGTGAAAAAGGGCTACGCTCTATTTGAGTCGCCAGAAAAAAGCAAACCAAGAAGATGGAAAGCGTATTTTGTAAGGGCCATGAAGTACAGCCATGAATAGACGCATAACAACCGGTTCCATGCGATCGGCTACGCTGGCGCGTGAACCGGCGCGTTAGCTATCTCAATAATGGACATCGAAACGTTTCGTTGCGACGTATGTGGCGAGATACACGAGGGGCCGCCATTTAGTTATGGCTTTGGAGCCCCTCTTGCTTACTATCAAATCTCCAAGTTGTGGCGATGGTTCCGGTGCTTTTTGACAACCGATACCTGTCGAATCGACGAGAAGCGATTCTTTGTTCTGGGAAATATCCGAATCCCTATTATCGGTTCGGATAGAACATTTACCTGGGGAGTCTGGATTTCCCTCAGCAAAGAGAACTTTTATCGCTCCCTGGACCTTTGGGATAAACCGGGAAGAGAAGCAGAAAATGCCTATTTCGGTTGGCTTTCGAACTCAATCCCCGGATATCCGGAAACGATCAACCTGAAAACACAGGTGCATACGCAACCAGTAGGAATTCGACCGGAAATTGAGTTAGAGCCAACAGACCATCCCTTGGCGCTTGAGCAACGGAACGGCATTTCTTTCGAGAGAGTTAAGGAGATTGCATCCATTGCTAACCATTACATCGATGGTTCAACCAAAAGGGTCAGACTCAATTGATACCCAGCTTTACCTTTCGTAAAGACGGCGGCTAGCCTCTATCATAACGTTTCAGTCGAGTCTGACCCTTTTGGTCCCACACCCCACTCGTATAAAGCATCCAAGATCGGCTTCAACGTGGTGCCTCGTTCAGTCAACGAATATTCGACTCGTGGCGGTACTTCGGGGTATATCTCTCGGCGAACGATTCCGTCCAATTCCAGTTCGCGTAATTGCTGAGTGAGCATCTTCTGGCTGATCGGCGGGATGTTCTTTTTGAGCTTGCCGAAGCGCATCGTTCCGCCCGACAACATATGCAGAATCATCGGCTTCCACTTTCCGCCAATCGTGTTAAGCGTCGACACGATCGGGCAGCCAAGCGGATTTTCAATGTGCCAACGTTTTTCCACGATAGTCACCTTTTTGTTACTACACCACTAAATAGTGCGTACTTGCCATGGCGGTTGCCGATTATCAATATAGCGCCGGAGCATCGTTGGAACTAGAGCGTTTCTGCAACCGGAATCACTATGAGCATACCGAAGATTTCTCGCATTTCCATATTGCCTTTCGGGATGGTGAACGCGCATCTCATCGAAGGCGGACGCGGGTGCGTCCTGGTCGACGCCGGCCTCCCTGGATCCGAGCGCAAGTTCGAAGCGGCGTTAGCAACGCGCGGGCACCCGTTCAACGACGTCAAGCTCATCATCGTGACACATGCGCACGTGGACCACGCCGGCAGTGCGGCGCGGTTGCGCGAGCTGACCGGCGCACCGATATTGGCGCACGCAGGCGACGCCAAACACTACAGCCGAAAAGCACCTATGCGCTTTTGCCCAACGGGCTTGTTCGGTCGCCTGTTTCTCAAGACACGGTTGATGTTCGAGCCCTACATCGGCTTCGAGCCGGATATTCTGCTGTCGAACGAAGACATCATTGATCTAGGTGAGTATGGGATTCCTGGCGTAGTGAAATACACGCCGGGCCATACCGCGGGTTCCATCTCGGTAGAGCTTTCCACGAAGGACGCCCTGGTCGGCGATCTCATTTCCTCGGGAATCTTGCTAGGCGGCATCGCCAGGACTGGTCGCGCCAAACGTCCTCCCTTCGAAGATGATCCGCCAGCCGTGGGTCGCGAGCTGCAACGCTTGGTCGATGGCGGCATGGAGAGATTTTATATGGGCCACGGTGGACCGTTGGGCGCCTCCGAAGTCCGACGCCACGCGCAAACGCTCATGACGATGGAGCCATACTGATGGTAGCACGTTGCCAAGCGTCTTCGCCTCCCGCGCACCCTTCGTGGCTGGTCCCAGGAAACCCTGGCCGAGTATGCGGGGCCTCAAGGATGGAGTCCCTTCCAAACATCCTCATTCATGAGCTCTCGCATGTGCATATCCGGCAATATGCGGGCACGTTCAAATATGTAAAGGACATTCCGGGCTGGTTCCTGGAAGGTATCGCGGTAGCCGTCTCCGACGGCGGCAGCGCCGAGACCATCACCGCGGAACAGGCGCAGACGGCCATAAGCAACGCGGCTCGGCTCGAACCGGACGATTCCGGCAGGATCATCGGCCATAAGACGGCGCGCAATTACGGTCTGGAGCCCCACATGTATTATCGCCAGGCTGGCTTGTTCGTGGAGTATCTCAACAAGACCAACCCCCGTGGCTTCGAGGCGGCGCTTTCAGATCTATTGAACGGCGGCAGCTTTCGAAAAATCTGGCCGCGGCATTATGGCCGTAGTATTTCGGAACTTTGGCGGAGTTATGAGAAGAGTATCGGGGCATAACCTGTCGCAGAACCCCCGGGTTTTCTGTCAACGCCCCCGCGCCCAGGCCAGCGCCGGCTCGGGCTCGGTGAAGGTCTGGACCTCGGCGTCGGTGAAGGCGGTGCCTAGCCAGCCGAGCCAGGAGGTCCACTGGTCGGAGCTCAGCACGCCGATGCGCGCGAAGTCGTGCGGGTGGCTGCGGGTGAACTTGAGATCCTCCCAGGCGACGTCCACCGTGAACCCGGACATGTTGCGCAGATCGAGCAGCAGGTGGAGCTTGCGGCGCTTCTTGAGCTTGGCGGTGATCGCCTTCTCCAGCTCCCGGTAGTCGTTCAGGGTCAGCTCGGCGTAGATGTTGGCCTTGAGCAGGTCCTTGTCCTCTTCGATGACGATCATGATGCTGGCCTCGTGCGCGGGTTCCGGAAACAGTCTGACAGTCGGCCGCGGTGCGGCGCGGGCCTTAGTCTAGCAAAGCCTGGGGCACGAGACACTCTGGCGCGGTTTTGCCATGCGACGAAAAGGACTAAGCTTGAAGTCCCGGGACCGGGATACCGGAACGAGGAGGCTGGATGAATCGGGAGGCACTATTGCCGGCGGTGGTGGAGATCGCGCGTGATGCCGGCCGGGTCATTCTGGAGATTTACGACCGCGATTTCGAGGTCGTCGCCAAGGGCGACGGCTCGCCGCTCACCGAGGCCGACCGCGCCGCCGACGCGCTCATCCACGAGCGCCTGCGCGCGTTGACGCCGGATGTCCCGATCCTGTCCGAGGAGTCGGTCGGCATCGACTATGCGACGCGCCGCGCCTGGACGCGATTCTGGCTGGTCGATCCGCTCGACGGCACCAAGGAGTTCGTCAATCGCAACGGCCAGTTCACCGTCAACATCGCGCTGATCGAGAACGGCAAACCGGCGCTGGGCGCGGTCACCGTGCCGGTGTCCGGCGTGAGCTATTACGCCGCCGCCGGCCGGGGCGCGACCCGGCGCGACGCCGACGGCCGGACCGCGGCGCTCGCCGTGCGCCGCTATACCGGCGGACCGGCGACCGTGGTGGTGAGTCGCTCGCACCGCGGCATGGCGGTCGACCGGTTCCTCGCCGCGCTCGCGCAGCGCGAAGGCGAGTACCGCACCACCGACATGGGCAGTTCGCTCAAGCTCTGCCTGGTGGCCGAGGGCGCGGCCGACGTCTATCCGCGGCTCGGCCCGACTTCGGAATGGGACGTCGCCGCCGGCCACTGCATCGTCGAGGCCGCCGGCGGGCGCGTCATCGATCTGCACGGCCGGCCGCTTGTTTATAATAAGGAAAACATCCTCAACCCCTGGTTCCTCGCCTGCGGTGCCGGCGACTACGACTGGACCGGCTGTTTCGATGGCGTCGGCTGACGCCCCGGCGAGTGACGCGCTCTACCTGGCCCTCGACCAGGGCGGCCACGCCAGCCGGGCGCTGGTATTCGACGCCCGCGGCCGCCCGCGCGCACGCGGCCTGCGCGAGGTGGCGGTGACGCGACCGGGCGAGGACCGGGTCGAGCAGGATCCCGAGGAGCTGGTCGATTCGCTGCGCGCCGCGATCGCCGACGCCTATGCCGGGCTCGGCGCCGACGCGCGCCGCGTGCGCGCCGCCGGCCTCGCCACCCAGCGCTCCAGCATCGTCTGCTGGGACAGTCGTGACGGCCGCGCGCTGTCGCCGGTGCTGAGCTGGCAGGACCGGCGCGCGCACGCCTGGATCGAACGCTTCGCGCCGCACGGCGACGACATCCATCGGCGCACCGGTCTCTACCCGAACGCCCACTACGGCGCCAGCAAGCTGCGCTGGTGCCTGGACCATCTGCCCGCCGTGCGCGCCGCCGCCGCTGCTGGCGATCTCGCCTTCGGCCCGCTGGCGAGCTTTCTCGTCCAGCGGCTGCTCGACGAGCGGCCGCTGCTCGCCGATCCGGCCAACGCGGCGCGCACCCTGCTGTGGAACCTCGGCACGCGCGACTGGGACGCGGCGCTGCTCGCGCTGTTCGACATCCCGCGTGCCGCGCTGCCGCGTTGTGTGCCGACGCGACACGCCTACGGCACCCTGGCCACGCCGGCCGGCGGGCTGCCGTTGCAACTGCTCACCGGCGACCAGTCGGCCGCATTGTTCGCCAACGGCACACCGCGAGCCGATGTCGCGTATATCAATATCGGCACGGGCGCATTCGTGCAGCGCATCACCGGCGCCGTGCCGCGACAGGCGCCGCGGCTGCTGACCGGCATCGTCTTCCAGGACGGCGAGTCCGCCGTCCACGTCCTGGAGGGCACGGTGAACGGCGCCGGCAGCGCGCTCGCCTGGTGGCGGGAGCGGCGCGGCATCGGCGATATCGAGGCCCGGTTGCCAGGCTGGCTGGACCAGGAGCACGATCCGCCGCTGTTCCTCAACGGCGTCTCCGGGCTGGGCTCGCCGTTCTGGCGCGCGCAGTTCACGCCGCGCTTCGTCGGCGCCGCGCCGTCGCCGGCGGGGGAGGCGGCGGCGATCGTCGAAAGCGTCGTCTTTCTGCTGCAGGCGAACCTGGAGGCGATGGCGGCGGCGCTGGATCGGCCGTCGCGGCTGCAGGCGGGCGGCGGGCTCGCGCAACTCGACGGTCTGTGCCAGCGTCTCGCCGACCTGAGCGGCCTGGCTGTGCACCGGCCCGCCGAGCAGGAAGCCACGGCGCGCGGCACCGCCTTCCTGGTCGCCGGCCAGCCGGCCGATTGGCCGGCGCTGGCGCCGGGCCGCGACTTCAGGCCGCGCGCGAATCCCGCGCTGCGCGAGCGCTGTGCGCGCTGGCGTCAGGCGTTGGACACGGCGTTGTCGTCGGGCGATTGACGATCGCAGATGTAACGGTGGGGCAGGGCCCCACCCTACGCTGCCGCAGGCACGGCGCCTCGGCGACGGGTCGCCGCCCGGCGTCAGACCTTGGGTTTGCTGGGACGCTTGCCGCGCGTCGCCGCCGGCGGGCGCCGGGTCGCGGGGGCGATGAACTGGTCGAGCAGTGCCGGCGCGCCGACCGCGTCGCCCTGGACGTAGTCGACGCCCAGCTCCGCCAGCGCGGCCAGGATGGCCGGCGTCTCGGCGGACTCGGCGATGGTGCGGATCCCGAGCACGTGACCGATGCGGTTGATGGCCTCCACCAGCGCGTAGTCCACCGGATCGTGGGTCATGTCGACCACGAACGAGCCGTCGATCTTGAGAAAGTCCACCGGCAGGTTCTTGAGATAGGCGAACGACGACATGCCGCTGCCGAAATCGTCGAGCGCGAACCGGCAGCCGACCTGCTTGAGCTTGTACATGAAGTACGAGGCCTTGTTCAGGCTGGTGATCGCCGCGGTCTCGGTGATCTCGAAACACAGCACCTGCGGCGGGATGCGGTGCAGCGCGATCTGGTCGCGCAGGTAGTCCATGAATTTGTCGTCGTTGACGGTCGCGCCCGACAGGTTGACGGCGAACAGCACGCCGCCGCCGTTGTCCGCGGCCGTGTCGCGCAGGAACTGCCCGTGCTGCTGGAACAGCGTGCGCACCACCCAGCGGTCGATCGCCGGCATGATGCCGTAGCGCTCGGCCGCCGGAATGAAGGCCATCGGCGGCACGACGTCGCCGGACTCGTCGATCATGCGCAGCAGGATCTCGTAATGCGAGGCGTCGCCGCGTGCGCCGGCGAGCGGCACGATGGACTGGCTGTAGAGCCGGAAGCGCCCCTCGTCGAAGGCGCGGTTGATGCGCGTCACCCACTGCATCTCGCCGTGGCGCTGGGCGAGCTCGGTGTCGTCCGGCTGGTAGACGTGCACGCGGTTGCGGCCGCGATCCTTGGCCGCGTAGCAGGCCTCGTCGGCGGCGCTCAGGACGCTCGCCAGGTCGTGCCCGCCGGCCGCGTCGATCGCCACCAGGCCGATGCTGACACCGACCTCGAACACCTTGTCCAGCCACACGAAGCGGAAGTCCTGCACCGCCTCGCGCAGCTCGTTGGCGATGCGCTGCGCCTGGTCGAGCGGGCAACCCTCCAGCAGCACGCCGAACTCGTCGCCGCCGAGGCGCGCCAGGATGTCCGACTCGCGCAGCTTGCTGCCGAGGATCGTGGCGAGCTGGCGCAGCAGCTCGTCGCCGGCCACGTGGCCGCAGGTGTCGTTGACGATTTTGAACTGATCGAGATCGATGTAGAGCAGCGCATGGTGCTTGTCGAGGGTCTCGGCGTTTTCCAGCAGCTGCCTGAGCTGGTGCTCGAACTCGCGGCGGTTGACCAGGCCGGTGAGCGCGTCGTGGCTGGCGTGCCAGGTGAGCTGTTGGGCGAGGAAGCGTGCGCGCGTCACGTCGCGGAACACCAGCACCGAGCCGATCACGCGGCCGTCGCTGTCGCGGATCGGCGCCGACGAGTTCTCGATGACGAACTCCTGGCCGTCCTTGCGGATCAGCAGGACATGCTCGCTGCCGGGGATGGCGGCGTCGGCCTTGTCCGCGGCGCCGCTGCGGGGGGCGATCGGGTCGCGGGTGTTCTCGTCGATGATGTTGAAGACCCGATTGAGCGGCTCGCCCTGCGCGGCCGCCGCCTGCCAGCCGGTCATCTGCTCGGCGACCGGATTGAGGTAGCCGATCCGGCCCGCGGTGTCGGTGGTGATCACCGCGTCGCCGATCGAATGCAGCGTCACCTGGGCCAATTCCTTCTCGTGAAACAGCGCGTTCTCGGCCTGGGCCGCGCGGCGCGCGACGTACAGGGCGATGACCACGCCGACCAGGAAGGCCGCGGCGCCGAGCAGCGTCATGAACGCATAGGCGTAGCGGTAGGCGTTGGCGGCGCGGGTGATCTGCTCGCGGCCCAGCCGCACCTGCAGGTTGATGAGCTCGGTGAGCTGGTCGAGGACCATGTTCTGCGCCGGGATCGCGTCGTTGAGCAGCACGCGGTTGGCTTCGGCCGTCCGGCCGGCCATGATCAGCTCGCCGACGCGGTTCTGCAGCGGCACCGAGACCGCCAGGGCCTCGCCCTGCTTCATCAGGATGGCGCGCTCCGCCGGCGTGACCTCCATCTTGAGCAGCTTCTCGCGGGCGATGGCGAACTCGGTCGCCATCTCGTTGAAGCGGATGAAGCGCTCGTCCTTGTCGAAGGGGTCGGTGGTGATCGTCATCGCATGCAGCAGCAGCGCGCGCTCGCGCGCGGCGCGGTGCATGGCGAAGACCAGGTCGGTGTTCATGCTGTGGTGCTCGAAGATCGCCAGCAGCTGGCGGTTGACGCTGCCCATCTCGCGCACGGCGATGACCGCGATGGCGATGAGCAGCGCCAGCACGACCGCGAAGCCGAAGGCTATGACGTATCTCGTGTTCTTCATGAGCATCGCGCCACGCGCCTCCGGCGAGGCGGTTCCGCGCCGGGCGCGCACGACCTGGTTTTGACGCTTCGCCACGGCGCTACGACCGGTGTCGTGGCGGCACGCGCGGATCGGTGTCGTCCCTGGCGTGGGGTGAAGATTCCCGGAAAGCGGAAGGACCCGGTGCGGGCTTGGTGATACGGCGATTCTCGTGACCTTCCCGGGGCGCGCGGCAACCCCGTTTTATAGATTAGCCAACTTTCCCGGGCTTGTCGCCGTGATGGGGGCGAAGCCCCTATGGATAGGGGCCGGCAAGTGCGCAGGGGTGTGCCCGTGTCGGAGGTGGAATGGTTCTTACTCGGGCGTCAGCGGCAGCTCGGCGGTATCGGCGCTGCCGCGCCGCGCCGGCAGCGTCGCCGCCAGCATGCGCATCACCTTCTGCGCGGTGGCGCGGTAGCCGGTAAGCTTGCCGCCGTAGATGCTCACCAGGCGCGGACCGTGTCCGGGCTCGGCGACCAGCACGGTGTCGCGCGGCCGGTGGAAGATCCGGCCGCTGCCGTGCGGCAGCACGCGCAGGCCCGCGAAGCTGCCCTCGGTGCGCTCCCGCCATTCGGGAAAGTAGCGCCGCACGACCTCTTCCAGGTAGGCGATCTCCTCCGGCAACGCCGCGGCCGGCACCGGGGTGTCGCCGCGCGGCGTCTCGGTGGTGCCGACCAGCGTGCGGTCGCGCCACGGCAGCACGAACACCGCGCGCCGGTCCTGCGGCGCCTCCAGGTAATAGGCGCCCCGCGCGAGCCGCCGGTCGAGCACGATATGCGCGCCCTGCACGAGCTCGATCGGCGGGCAGGGCGGCGGCGGCGCGATCGTGCGCGCCACCGCGTTCACCCAGGGTCCCGCGGCGTTCACCAGGGCCGCGGCGTCGCATTCCCGGTCGCCGGCGCGATCGCGGTAGCGCAGGCGCCAGCCGCCGGCGTGCCGCTCGGCGCCGAGGAATTCCGCCGGGCAGGCGAGCTCGGCGCCGAGCGACTCGGCCGAGCGCATGACCGCGCGCGTCAGGGCCGCATCGTCGGTCTGGGCGTCGTGGTAGCGGAACACGGCGCGCAGACCTTCGGGCGACAGGCCGTCGAGCCCCGGCCAGTCGCCGCGCGTGAGGCGTTGGAAGCGCGCGTTGCGCCCGAGATTGCCGAGCAGGGCGTAGAGCGAGAGCCCGGCGCGGATCGTCGACGGCCCGCGGCGGCTGTGACGATAGACCGGGATGTGGAAAGCGACACGCCGCACCAGCCCGGGCGCCAGGCGCAGCAGCAGCTCGCGCTCGCGCAGCGACTCGCGCACCAGGCCGAACTGCGCGCTCTCCAGATAGCGCAGTCCGCCGTGGATCAGCTTGCTGGAGCTGCGCGAGGTGGCGGCGGCGAGCGCTTCGCGCTCCAGCAGCAGCGTCCGATATCCGCGGGCCGCGGCCGCCTGCGCCACGCCGACGCCGTGGATGCCGCCGCCGACCACCACCAGCGGATAGCGCGTCGTCATGCCCGCGGCTCGGCGGCGAGCAGCTCGATCTGCGCGCGCAGCTCGCCGATCGCGAAGGTCTCGATGAACTCCACGCCGCGCCGCGCCAGCGCCAGCGCCTGGCGCGCGTCGTCGATCTCGTAGATGACGAGCTCGGCGCCGCCGCCGCTCAGCCGGCCGAAGCGCGGCAGGTCCTCAGCGTCGCAGAACAGGTAATCGGGGCGGATCGTCCGGACCAGGTCGCGGCGGCGGTGCCGCCACTTTTCGAGTATCGCGCCGACCCGCCGCACGCCCTGGCGGCGGGCGGCGAGCAGGAGCTCGTGCGAATAGGAGATCGGCACGCAGCGGTCCCGGACCGGCTCGAGGGTGCCCAAGACCTGCTGCAGCACGGTCGCGACGCCGAAGCGCTCGACGGCGATGCGCTTGATCTCGACGAACACCTGGACATGCAGATGGCGGTGGATCAGCTCCACCAGGTCGCCGAGCGTGGCGAGCCGCACCCGGGTGTGGCGGTAGCCGAAGCGCTCGTGCTCGGTGGCGCGCAGTTTGCGCAGCGCCGCCAGCGGATACTCATGGACGGCGCCCGGTACGCCGCAGACCCGCAGCAGCTGCCGGTCGTGGAACAGCACCGGCACCGCGTCGGCGCTCAGTTGCACGTCGACCTCGACGAAGCGCGCGCCGGCGGTGATGGCGGCCTCGATCCCGGGCAGCGTGTTCTCGGGATAATGCCGGGTGTAGCCCCGATGGGCGACCAGCTCGGGTATGCGCATCGCCACACTTTACCATTACTGTCGCCGTGGGTTGATCGGCGGTAAGGCCCTCACCCCCCGCATCAGCGGGGGGTGAGGGGGGTGGTGTCAAAGTTGCCCTCACCCCATCCCTCTCCCGGAGGGAGAGGGGGAGAATGCTACGCGTTGGCAGTCACACGTAGGGTGGGGCCCTGCCCCACCATCTCGTGGTGCGGTGGGGCAGGGCCCCACCCTACGGCTGGGTCACCAGATACAGCTTAGGGGGAATCCGTACAAGTGGTGGCCGCCGCCCGGTCAGCCGGCGCGTTTTCTTGCCGTCTTGGGGCGCGGTCGTGTGGTGCTCCGCGGCGCCGATGCCGGCCCGGCCCGGCGCAGGCCGTCGAGATACATGTCGATCATCGCCGCGGCGCGGCGCTTGAGCGGAAAGTAATCGCGATTGGCCAGCCAGCTGGTGATCAGCCCGTGCAGCAGCGCGTCCAGCCCGACGGCCGCCAGGCGCGGGTCGACGCCCGCCGGGAGCTGACCGCGCCCGATGGCGTCGCGAAACGCCTGCTCGGCGTTGCGTACGCAGGCCTGCTGGGATTTGGCCATGCGCTGCTTGACCTCAACCATCTCGTCCAGGTACTCGCACTTGTGCACCATGACGTCGAAGACCCGCCGGCACTGCGGGTCGCTGGTGGCGCGCTCGAGCACGAACAGCGCCGACGCGCGCACCGCCCCGAGCGGGTCGGCGGCCCGCGGGCCGGCGCCGCAGGCGCCCATCTCGTCCATCGGCAGCGTCACCCGGTCGACCATGGCGGTGAACACCTCGCCCTTGTCGCGGAAATGCCAGTAGATCGCGCCGCGCGTGACGCCGGCCGCCTTGGCGATATCCGCGAGCGAGGTGTGGGATACGCCTTGCTCGCTGAACAGCCGCTCGGCGGCGTCGAGGATGCGGTTGCGGGTTTCGAGCGCTTTGTCGCGCGTGCGTCGGACCATGGGCTGCCTGCCTGCGTGGCCGCCCGGGCGGGCGGTCGATGAACGGTACTTTACATACATTCGTGTATGTATGTAAACTGCCGTCCATCGCCTCGAGTACCGACCGGCACCGGGTCACCGTCCAGGAGTCTGTATGCCGCGTTTCGCCATTTTGACTTCCGCGATCCGTTCGCGGATTACCGTCGTCTTTCTCGCGGGCCTGGCCGTGGCCGGCTGCGAGCCCGCCGCCGCGCCGGCCGGGCCGCCGCCGCCGGAGGTCACGACGATCACGGTCGCGCCGGCCGACGTGCCGGTCACCTATGAATACGTCGGCCAGGCCGCGGGCTTCCGCGAGGTCGAGGTCCGCGCCCGCGTGACCGGCATCCTGCTGCGCCGCAACTACACCGAGGGCGAGCCGGTCGCGCGCGGCCGCTCGCTGTTCCTGATCGACCCGGCCCCGTTCCAGGCGGCCTTGAGCCGCGCCGAGGCCGATCTCGCGGTGGCCGCGGCGCGCCACGACCAGGCGGCGCGCGACGTGGCGCGCCTGAAGCCGGTGTACGAGGCCAAGGCGGTGAGCCAGAAGGAATTCGACGACACGCTGTCGGCCGAGCAGGTGGCGGCCGCCGAGGTCAAGGCGGCCCAGGCCCGGGTCGACGAGGCGCGGCTCAATCTCGGCTACACGCGCGTCGCGGCGCCGATCGCCGGCGTCGCCAGCCGCGCGCTGCCGTCGGAGGGCTCACTGATCTCGGGGCCGGACGTGCTGCTCACGACGGTCACGCAGACCGATCCGATGTACGTGATCTTCGGCATTCCGGACCGCGAGCACCTGGCGATGCGCCGCGAGATCGAGTCGGGCCGCCTCAAGCTGCCGGCGGATGGCAAGTTCAGCGTCGTGGTCAAGCTGTCCGACGGCGACCGCTATGCCCACGCCGGCCAGCTCAACTTCACCGACGTGCGCGTCGACACCCAGACCGGCACCACCGAGGCGCGCGCCGTGATGCCCAATCCGGACGGCCTGCTGCGCGCCGGCGAGTTCGTGCGCGTGCTGATGAACGGCGCGACGCGCCCCGCCGCCATCACCGTGCCGCAGCGCCCGCTGGTGGAGGGCCCGGAGGGGAAGTTCGTCTACGTCGTCGGCGCCGACGACAAGGCCGCGTCGCGGCCGGTCGAGGTCGGGCCGTGGAACGGCGACGACTGGGTGATCACCGCCGGGCTCGCCGCCGGCGACCGGGTGATCGTCGACGGCGTGCTGAAGGTGTTCCCCGGCGCGCCGGTGCAGGTCGCGGCCGCCGCTGCGCCCCCGGGCGGGCCGCCCGACGCGGCCCCCGCCGCCCCCCCGGCCGAAGCGCCGAAGAAGGAAAAGGAATAAGGAGGCGTCATGCTCTCGCGCTTCTTCATCGACCGGCCGGTGTTCGCGGCAGTCATCTCGATTTTCATCGTCATCGCCGGGCTCGCGGCGATGCGCGTGCTGCCGATCGCCCAGTACCCGGAGATCTCGCCGCCGGTCGTGACCGTCACCGCGGTCTATCCCGGCGCCAGCGCCGAGGTGCTGGAGCGCACCGTCGCCGCGCCGCTCGAGGAGCAGATCAACGGCGTCGACGGCATGATCTACCTCAACTCGGTCAGCGCTTCCAACGGCACGGTCTCGATCAACGTCACCTTCGACATCGGCGTCGACATCGACGACGCCGCGGTCGACGTCAACAACCGCGTGCGGCTGGCCGAGGCGCGCCTGCCGCAGGAGGTCCGCCGCCAGGGCATCCAGGTGCAGAAGGGCTCGTCGAGCTTCCTGCAGGTGATCGCGGTGCAGTCGCCGGACGAGCGCTACGACGCGGTCTACATCAGCAATTACGTGCTGATCAACATCCTCGACCAGCTCAAGCGCATCCCCGGCGCCGCCAACGTGCAGATCTTCGGCGCCAAGGACTACGCCATGCGCGTGTGGCTGCGTCCGGATCGCATGGCCCAGCTCAAGGTCACGACCTCCGACATCGTCGCCGCCATCCAGGAGCAGAACGCGCAGTACGCCGCCGGCCGCATCGGCCAGGACCCGGTGGGCAGCGCGCTCGAGCTCAACTACGTCATCACCGCCAGGGGCCGGCTGACCGAGCCGGCCGAGTTCGAGAACATCATCCTGCGTGCCAACGGCGACGGCTCGATCCTGCGGTTGAAAGACGTCGCGCGCGTCGAGCTCGGCGCCAAGGACTACAGCTTCACCGGCAAGGTCAACGGCAAGCCGGCGGCCCTGATCGGCGTGTTCCTGCAGTCCGGCGCCAACGCGCTCGACGTCGCCCAGGAGGTGAAGCGCACCATGGCCGGGCTGTCGGAGCGCTTCCCGGAGGGCCTGGATTATTCGATCCCCTACGACACCACGCTGTTCGTCGAGGTGTCGATCCGCGAGGTGGTGAAGACGCTGGCCGAGGCCATGCTGCTGGTGTTCCTGGTCGTCTACCTGTTCCTGCAGAACTGGCGCGCCACGCTGATCCCGATGGTGGCGGTGCCGGTGTCGCTGATCGGCAGCTTCGCCGGCATGTACCTGCTGGGATTCTCGATCAACACGCTCACGCTGTTCGGCATGGTGCTGTCGATCGGCATCGTGGTCGACGACGCCATCGTGGTGCTCGAGAACGTCGAGCGCATCATGAGCGAGCAGAACAAGTCGCCGCGCGAGGCGGCGATCCAGGCGATGCGCGAGGTCACCAAGCCGGTGATCGCCATCGTGCTGGTGCTGTGCGCGGTGTTCGTCCCGGTCGGCTTCCTCGGCGGCCTGGCCGGCGAGCTCTACCAGCAGTTCGCCATCACCATCGCGGTCTCGGTGGTGATCTCCGGCATCGTGGCGCTGACGCTGTCGCCGGCGCTGTGCGCGCTGATCCTGCGTCACGAGCACAAACACGATCACCCGTTCTTCGACCGCTTCAACGACTGGTTCGCGCGCGTCACCCGGCGCTACACCGACGGCGTGCGCTGGATGCTGAAGCGCGCCGGGCTCGCGCTGGCGATGTTCGGCGTCATGATCCTGGCGGTCATCGGCCTGCAGCGCATCGTCCCGGGCAGCTTCGTGCCGCCCGAGGACCAGGGCTATTACATCACCGCCGCGATCCTGCCCGACGCCGCGTCGCTGGCGCGCACCGAGGCGGTCATGGACCGCATCGAGCAGATGGCGCAGTCCAACCCGGCGACGCTCGACACGGTGAGCTTCGCCGGCTTCGATCTGCTGTCGAACGCCATGCGCACCTCGGCCGGCACCATGTTCGTGCCGCTCAAGGACTGGTCGGAGCGCCCGACCCACGTCGATCAGTCGATCGGCGACCTGTTCATGAAAACCGCCGGCATCAAGGAGGCGATCGTGTTCGCCTTCAACCCGCCCGCGATCATGGGTCTCGGCGAGACCGGCGGATTCGAGTTCTACATCCAGAACCGCGGCGAGAGCGACGCGCGCCGGCTCGCGCAGGTGACCCAGGAGTTCATCCAGAAGGCCTCGCAGCGCCCGGAGCTGGCCGGCATGCAGACGCTGTTCCGTGCCACCGTGCCGCAGCTCTACGCCGATCTCGACCGCGAGAAGGCGCGCATGCTGGGCGTGCCGGTGAGCGAGGTGTTCGACACCCTGGCCGCGACCATGGGCGCGTTCTACGTCAACGACTTCAACAAGTTCGGCCGCACCTACCAGGTCCAGCTCCAGGCCGAGCCGCGCTACCGCAGCCGGCCCGAGGACATCGGTGCGGTCTACGTGCGCTCCGGCCAGGGCGAGATGATCCCGCTGTCGTCGCTGGTCTCGGTGCAGTTCGTCGCCGGCCCGGAGATCGTCGAGCGCTTCAATAATTTCCCGGCCGCCAAGGTGCTGGGCGCGGCCGCGCCCGGCTACAGCTCGGGACAGGCGATCGCGGTGCTCGAAGAGGTCGCGCGCCAGGAGCTGCCGCCGGATTTCAGCATCGACTGGAGCGGCGCCGCCTACCAGGAGCGCCGCACCGGCGGCGCCTCGCGCACGGCGCTGATCCTGGCGGCGATCATGGTGTTCCTCATCCTGGCCGCCCAGTACGAGCGGCTCAAGCTGCCGCTGGCGGTGATGCTGGCGCTGCCGTTCGGCATGTTCGGCGCGCTCACCGCGGTGTGGCTGCGCGGGATGGAGAACGACGTCTACTTCCAGATCGGCCTGGTGACGCTCATCGGTCTCGCCGCCAAGAACGCCATCCTGATCGTCGAGTTCGCCGCGGTGCGCAAGGCGGCGGGCATGAGCACCCAGGCGGCGGCGATCGAAGCGGCGCGGCTGCGCTTCCGGCCGATCCTGATGACGTCGCTGGCCTTCATTCTCGGCGTGCTGCCGCTGGCGATCTCGACCGGCGCGGGCGCGTCCGCCCGCCACGCCATCGGCACCGGCGTCATGGGCGGCATGATGGCCGCGACCTTCCTGGCGATCTTCTTCGTGCCGCTGTTCTTCCGCATGGTGACCGACTGGCGGATCCGCGCTGACGAGCCGGAAGAAGCCGCGCCGCCGGAAGCCGGGCCGCAACCCGATGCCGCGGCGGAGGAGCGTCATCGTGCTTGATTGGATGAGGTCATTTCTGACGATCGGCCCTCACCCCACCCCCTCTCCCGGAGGGAGAGGGGTAATTAACCCTTCTCCCTCCGGGAGAAGGGTTGGGATGAGGGCGGGGAGGGCTCGGGCGTTCATTTTGCTGAGCGCCGTCGCCGCGCTCGCCGGCTGCGTGTCGCTGGCGCCGCGTTACGAACGTCCGGCGAGCGAGCTGCCGCAGGCCTGGAGCGACGCGCCGGCCGAAGGCGCGGCCGCGCCCGGCGAGCGCTGGTGGACGCTGTTCGACGATGCGATGCTGAACGCGCTGGTCGACGAGGCGCTCGCCCACAACCAGGACCTCAAGATCGCCGCGGCCCGCGTCGAGGAGGCGCGCGGCCTGTATCGCACCGCGCAGGGCCTGCGCTGGCCGGCGCTCGGCGCGAGCCTGCACCGCGACCGCACGCGCTTCTCGCAGTTGAGCGCCACGCCCATGCCCGGCACGGAGGACGCGCTCGACACCCGGCGCGCGACGCTCGACGCGTCCTATGAGCTCGACTTCTTCAGCCGGCTGCGCGACGCGAGCAAGGCGGCGCGCGCCGAGCTGCTGGCGACGCGCGCCGGCGAGGCGACGGTGCGCATCAGCCTGACGGCGCAGGTCGTGCAGTCGTACTATGCGCTCACCGCGCTCGACGCCCAGGTGGCGGCGACGCGCCGCTCGCTCGACCTGCGCGTGCAGGACCTGGACCTGCAGAAGGTCCGTTACGGCGCCGGGCTGATCGGCGATTTCGACCTGCGCCGGCGCGAGGCCGAGGTCGCGGCGGCGCGCGCCCAGCTGCCGGTGCTCGAGCGCGCCCGTGCCGCCGAGGAGCTGGCGCTGGCGGTGCTGCTCGGCCGCAGCCCGCGCGAGATCGTCGACGGCAAGGTCGAGCTCGGCGCCGAACGCGGCGAGCCGCCGGCGCCGATGGTGCCGGACGCGCTGCCGTCCGAGCTGCTGTTGCGCCGTCCGGACCTGGTGCAGGCGGAGCAGCGCCTGATCGCCGCCAACGCGCTGGTCGGCGCGGCGCGCGCCGCGTTTTTCCCGCGGATCGCGCTCAGCGGTTACTACGGCAGCGAGAGCGCGGCGCTGTCCGACCTGTTCACCGGCCCGGCCGGCACCTGGCAGTTCGCCGCCGGGCTGACCCAGCCGATCTTCCAGGGCGGGCGCCTGTTCGGCGAGCTCGGCGCCGCCCACGGCGTGCGCGCCCAGGCGCTCGCCGGTTATCAGAAATCGATCCAGGAGGCGTTTCGCGACGTGCGCCTGGCGCTGATCACCCAGGCGCGCTCGCGCGAGATCTTCGACGCCGAGGGCGAACGCCTGCGCGCGCTCGAGGAGACGCTGCGCCTGGCGCGCATCCGCTACGACAACGGCCTGTCCAGCCAGCTCGAGCTGCTGGACGCCGAGCGCAACCTGCTGGCCGCCGAGCTCAACCGCATCGACGCCCTGCGCGCCCAGCGCGCCGCGGTCGCCGACCTGGTGAAGGCGCTGGGCGGTGGTTGGGGTGGTGGGCAAGCGCCGGCGGCGCGTGCAGCGACCCAGTAAGGGCCGGGTGTCATTGCGAGGGCGCGTAGCGCCCGAAAAAAAAGGGGGTCGGAGACGAAGTTTGTCTCCGACCCCTTTTTTTGCGCCCCCTTATTTTTGCGTTTGACCCCTATTTCTTGCTGGCGGGATCCTTGCTGCCGCCGTCCACAGCCTTGCCAGTCGTCGGCGCGAGGCCACCCGGCTTGCCCGGCGTCGGGCCGGCCGGCGCGACCGCCTGGCCGGCGGCCGGCGGGGCCATCGTGGCGCGCGGTGCCGTGGGGCGGGTGCCCATCGGCGGCGGCGGGAGCTGGTTGACGGTCGGCCCCGGGCGCAGGCCGCCGGGAACGCGTATCGCCAGGTCGCCCGGGTCGGTCGAGCAGTCGCGTCCGCCGCCCGCTTTGTTCTTGCAGCACATCACATCGCCGTTCGCCGTGCAGATGATATAGGTGGTGGCGCCGGCCAGCGCGCACTGCTCGATGAACGACGTCGACACCTGGTCCCAGCTGCCGCAGCCGGCCGGCGGCGCGTCGTCCCGGGCCTGCGCGCCGGCGGCCAGGGCGAACGCGAACGCGGCCGCGATCAAGCGGATCGTGGTTTTCAATGACATGGTGGTCTCCCTTGAGTGGTGGTGCGACATGAGTCGCACGCGAGCATATTACGGTTCATTGTCGCCGGAAAACAGCGCCTACGGGCGCGCGGCGAACGCCGCAAAACCCTCGACGTAGGCGCGCAGGCGCTCGCGCATGTCGGCGTCGATCAGCTCGCCGGTTTCGTTGAAGACCTTGGCGGCGCCGGCCAGGTACAGGCTGTGGCCATAATAGGGCCGCATGCCGAAGGTACGCCACACCGGCAGCCAGGCGGTCTGGGCCAGCACCGTGCCGCGCGCGCCGGGGGTGGCGCCGATGATGCCGACCGGCTTGCCGCCGAACACGCGCGCGATGTCGGCGGCCGGGCGCGACAGCCAGTCGATGGCGTTCTTGAGCACGCCCGGCACCGAGTTGTTGTATTCGGGCGTGACGATCAGCAAACCGTCGGCGGCGGCGGTGCGCTCCTTGAGGCGGATGACCGCCGCGGGCAGGCCTTGTGCGGCCTCGAGGTCGCCGTCGTAGAGCGGTATATCGCGGATCGCGGCGGCCTCGATGACGCAGCCGGCCGGCGCGAGCGCGGCCGCGGCGTGCAGCAGCGCGGCGTTGTACGAGCCGCGGCGCAGGCTGCCGGCGATGCCGATGATCGTTGTCATGGAACTCCTCGTCCG
>DASWHF010000152.1:0-8756 GCA_036393295.1 Acidiferrobacterales bacterium | reverse complement strand
TTGCCCTGGAAATCCAAGCCGAACGCCTGGCCGGCGGCGGTCACGTTCACGGTGACCGACTTGCTGGTGCTGCCGCCCGTGCCGGTGCAGCTCAGGGTGAAGGTGTTGGTGGCCTCGGTCAGGGCGCCGGTGTTGGCGCTGCCGCTCACCGGCTTGGTGCCGCTCCAGGCGCCGCTCGCCGTGCAGCTCGTGGCGTCGGTGCTGGACCAGGTGAGGGTCGAGGAGTTGCCGCTGGTGACCGAGGTTGGATTGGCGCTCAAGGAAACCGTCGGCACCGGCGGTGCCGTCACGCTAACGGTCACCGACTTCGTCACGCTCCCGCCACTTCCGGTACAGGCGAGCGAGTAACTGGTCGTGGCGTTGAGGGCGCCGGTCGACTGCGAGCCTGAGGTCGCCTTGCTGCCGCTCCAGCCGCCGGACGCAGTGCACGCGGTGGCATTGGTCGTGGACCAGGACAGGGTCGCGCCGCCGCCGCTGCTGACGGACGTCGGGCTCGCGCTCAGGTTGAGCGTCGGCGCCGGCGCGGTCACATTCACGGTTACGGAACGGGTAACGCTGCCGCCGCTGCCGGTGCAGGTGAGCGAATAATTGGTGCTGGCGGTCAGCGCGCCGGTCGACTGCGAGCCGGACGTCGCCTTGGTGCCGCTCCAGCCGCCGGACGCGGTGCAGGCGCTAGCGTTGGTGGACGACCAGCTCAAACTCGCGGCGCCGCCGCTGGTGACGGACGTCGGACTGGCCGCCAGCGACAGCGTCGGCGCCGGAGGCGGTGGCGGGGTGCTGGTGACGGTCACGGTCACGGATTGGGTGACGCTGCCGCCCGCGCCGGTGCAGGTGAGCGAGAAATTGCCGGTCGCCGTCAGCGCCGCCGTGGTCTGGCTGCCGCTGGTCGCCTTGGTGCCGGACCAGGCACCCGACGCCGTGCAGCCGCTCGCATTGGCGGACGACCAGCTGAGCGTGGCCGTGGCGCCGCTCGCCACCGACGTTGGGCTGGCGCCGAAGCT
This sequence comes from Acidiferrobacterales bacterium, assembly GCA_036393295.1. Lineage (GTDB taxonomy): Bacteria > Pseudomonadota > Gammaproteobacteria > Acidiferrobacterales > UBA6901 > DASWHF01. The sequence goes on along the minus strand of DASWHF010000152.1, from coordinate 7,755 downwards.
CAACGTCGGCGCGGGCGTGGGTTGCGGCGGGGGAGGCGTGGGGCTGGGCGACGGTGCCGGCGCATTCGGGTCTATGACGGTCGCGCCCGTTGTGTCGCCGGCGGTGCAGCCGGCGAGCGCGAGCGCGCCAAGCAGCAGCGCCGCGCTGAGCGTGAGGGTTCGGTGCCAAAGCGGGGTGCTGGAAACCCAAGACATGTAGCCAGTCCTCTTCCGGTTGAGGCGCGGACGGTGCGGTTGAAGAGATGGACCGACTCGGAACGACCGCGTCGCTGGTGTGCGCCGCCGGCGCGGGCCAGGCCGCGCGGGTGTCGACGCCGACCAAACATATAGAGGAACGCAGGGGAGAAGGAAATCGATATCCGATCTGCGCCGCCAAAACGCGGATCAGTGGCGGGAAACGGGGGAACAACGGATGCCGGTGCCGCGACAAAAAAAGCTGGAATGATTTCAGTTCGGGCGAAATGCCCTGGCCACGCCGCCCGCGTCGGCCGCATAGCCGTGATGGCTGTCGGCGGTCGGCATCCGGCTGGGACCATTACGATGTTCCGGTTTGCCGGGTGGACGTCGCAGCGCGCGTCGGCGTTATGCGCCGTGAATCGTCTTCCCAAGAACCCGACATATCCCGACATATGAAGTGGGTCTTCCTGTCTGTTGACGACGCCGGCGGTGGATTTCCGCCGTTTCTGTGCTCCTCCCCGATTTTCAGGCGTTCTGACATGGATCAAATTTCGCTGGCACCAATATTGCTTGTTCCTGCATAGCTGTACCAGAGCCCCTGTGCGTGCACGACCGTACCCGGGCAGACAGGTCAAACGGCCGTTCGAGAGAATCGGCTGGAGCGCGAGGCAAAGCACATAAGAAGGCGAGCCCCGGACGGGCCGCGCGACCGCGACGGAATCAGCAATGGGCGAATATGCCCCGCGGGTGACATGGAACCAGCCAAACCATTGGCGGACGATACCGGAACCGAATCTCTCGACCAGACGGACGATCGAGCCTTTCGTATACTGTTTACGGACAGTGCGTTTCCCGTGGTGGTCTACGATCCAGAGACGCTGCAACTTCTCGATGTGAATCCCGCCGCCGTTCAATACTACGGCTACGCGCGTGAGGAATTTCTGCGACGGCGCGTCACGGATATTATTTTGCCGGAAGATATTCCGCGTTTCCTGACACAGATCGAGCAGAATCGGGACCGCGCGCCGCACATGGGTGAGTGGCGCCACCACGGCAAGGACGGGCGCGTCACTGACGTGTTGGTCACGCGCCACCTGCTGGAACTCGGCGGTCGGCACGTATGGCTGTCGGTGATGCAGGACATCACCGAACGCAAGGCGGCGGTGCGCGCGCTGGAACGCGCGCACGGCTTTTTGGGTCAGGTGACGGAGCATGTCACTAACGCCATCTTCGCCTTGGACCTCGAGGGACGGTTCACCCTGCTTAATCGGGCCGGTGCCGAGATCACGGGTTACGCCGTGGAGGAATTGCTCGGTAAATCCTTTTCACTGCTCTTCAGCCCCGAAACGCTGCCGGAGGCGATGGCGCAATTCCAACGGGTCGCGGCGGGTGAAACCGTTTCCAACTACGAAGTTGAGCTGGTGCGCAAAGACGGCGCGCGCAGGCTCCTGAATATCAACGGTTCGCCGCTCCACGAAAACGGCCGTGTCACCAGCGTGGTCGGCATGGCCGAAGATGTCACCGAACGCCGGCGCGCGGAACGGCAGCTGCGCGAAAGCGAAGACCGTTTCCGCGCCACCTTCGAGCGCGCCTCGGTCGGCATGGTGATCGCCGACCCACAAGGACGTTTCCTGCGCGCGAATCAGCATGTCTGTGACATGCTGGGTTATGCGCGCGCGGAATTGCTGCAGAAAACCTTCGCCGACATCACGCACCCCGATGACCTGGCCCGCAGCGTGGCGGCCCGGGACAAGCATGTTGCCGGCGGTTCTGTCGCCTACGCCATCGAAAAGCGCTATCTGCGCAAGGACGAAACCACGATCTGGGCCAAGCTGAATGTTACCGCCGTGCGCGACGAACAGAGCGCGCCGGCCTATTACATCGGCATCATCGAGGACACCACTGAGCGACAGTGGGCGCAACAGGAGCTGCAATTCAGGAATACCATTCTCTCAACCCAGCAGGAGACCTCACTCGACGGCATCCTGGTGGCGGACGGCGCAGGCGGGATGATTTCCTTCAACCGGCGGTTCGTCGAGATCTGGGGCATTGCCCCGGAGGTCGTGGCGTCGCACTCCGATGAGGCGGCGATCCAGTCGGTGCTCGACAAGCTGGTCGATCCCGACGCCTTCCTCGCGCGGGTCAAATATCTTTATGAGCACCGGCATGAAAAAAGCTCGGAAGAGATCGCGCTGAAGGACGGCAGGATCCTGGAGCGCTACTCCGCCCCCATGTTCGGACCGGATGACGCGTATTACGGCCGGGTGTGGTACTTCCGCGACGTCACCGAACAGCGGCGCGCCGACCGGAGATTCCGGGCCGTGGCCGAGACCGCGAACGACGGTGTGGTATCCGCGGATGCCGCCGGAAATATCATCTACTTCAATCCCGCGGCTGAACGCATTTTCGGTTACAGCGCGGCCGAGGTCCTCGGTCAGCCCCTTACCCTGCTGATGCCGGAACGCTTTTGCAATCTCCATCGCGCGGGCCTGAGCCGTTTCCTGGCGGGGGGCGGGACGAAGGTGGTCGGAAAGCCGGTGGAACTGGCCGGCCGGCGCCGTGACGGTACCGAATTCCCCTTGGAGCTGTCGCTCGCGAGCTGGAAGGTGAGCGAGGAGGTATTCTTCACCGGGATCATCCGCGACATCACCGGACGCAAGCGCATGGAAGCCGAATCCGCGCGTCTCAGCCGCCAGAATGAATTGATACTGGAGGCCGCGGGCGAGGGCATCTACGGTGAGGACCGGCAGGGGCGCGTCACCTTCGTCAATCCCGCCGCCGTGCGCATGCTGGGCTACAAACCCGAGGATATGATCGGGCGTCCCATGCACGAAATCCTGCACCACACGCGGGCGGACGGCTCGCCTTATCCTGAACCGGAATGTCCGGTTCATGCAACCCTCACGCGCGGGCTACAGCAACATGTGACGGACGAGGTATTCTGGCATCAGGACGGCACGAGCATCCCCGTAGAGTACGTTAGCACCCCGATTCGTGAAGGCGGCGAGATCGCCGGCGCGGTGGTGGTGTTCAACGACATCAGCAAACGCAAGCGGGCGGAAGAGGCTTTGCGCGATTCCCGCGAGAACCTGGAACGCCTGCTCAATTCGATGGCGGAAGGCGTGTACGGGGTGGATACCCACGGCAACTGCACCTTCGTCAACCGGGCGTTCCTGCAGATGCTGGGTTACCAGGATGCCGAAGAAGTGTTGGGCAAACACATACACGAACTCATTCATCATTCCCATCCCGATGGCAGCCCCTATCCGGCCAACGAATGCCGGATGTACCGCGCTTACCGGACCGGTGAAATAACCAATGCGTCCGACGAGGTGTTTTGGCACAAGGACGGTACCGCGATCCCGGTGGAATACTGGTCACGCCCGATCGTCACGGACGGCGTGGTGGCGGGCGCCATGGCGACCTTTTTCGACATCACCGAGCGCCAGCGCACGCTCGAGGCGCTGCGCGCCAGCGAAGGCCGTTTTCGCAATCTCACCGAATCCACGTCGGACTGGATCTGGGAGGTCGATGCCAATGGTGTGTACAGCTATGTCAGCCCGCAGGTAAAAAGCCTGCTCGGGTACGAGCCCGGGGAGATGCTCGGCAAGACGCCGTTCGATTTCATGCCCGCCGACGAGGCCGGGCGCGTCCACGAGCTGTACCGTTCATTCGCCGTGCAGCACAAGCCGTTTGCCGCGCTGGAAAACAAAAATTGCCATAAGGACGGCCGCCTGGTGGTGCTGGAAACCAGCGCCGTGCCGTTTTTCGATGCCGCGGGGCAGTTCCGGGGTTATCGCGGAATCGACCGCGACATCACCGCGCGCAAGCGCCAGGAGGCGCTGCTCGCGGGCGAGAAGCACGTGCTGGAGATGCTGGCGCGCGGCGCCGCCTTGCCCGAGGCCCTGGATGCGCTGGTGCGAATCTACGAGGACCAATACGCAGGCCGGCGGCTGGGCGCGGTGCTGCTGCTCGATGCCGACGTTGCGCGCCTGCGCATCGGCGGCGCCCCGAGCCTGCCGGCGGATTTCCGGCAGAGGATCGACGGGATCCCCGCCGGCGCCCATGGCGGCTTTCAGATCGGCGGCGCGCGCGAGATGGTGGCGGTATCGGACATCCTGAGCGACCCGAGCTGCGCCGCCATCCGCGGCGAGGCGTCGCGTTACGACCTGCGCACGTGTTGGTCCACGCCGATCATTTCGGCCACCGGCGGCATGCTCGGGGCCTTCGCGGTCTACGACCGCGAATCCTCGCGGCCGAACCCGGCGGACCGCGAACTGCTGGAGCGCGCCAGTCAGCTGGCCGGTATCGCGATCCAAAAGCACCACGACCAGGAGTCGCTCGCGACCATGGCCTACTTCGACGCCCTGACCGGGCTGCCAAATCGGGTGCTGCTGCGGGACCGCCTGCGCCAGGCCATGATCGAGGCCGACCGCCACGAACGCCTGGTGGCGCTGTTGTTCCTGGACCTCGACCGGTTCAAGAACATCAACGACACCCTCGGGCACGAGCGGGGCGACCAGCTGCTCAAGAAAGTGGCCAAGCGTCTGACCGAGTGCGTGCGCCCCGGCGATACCGTGGCGCGCCCGGGCGGGGACGAGTTCATCATCGTGCTGGCGGACGTGGCATACGTGGACGATGTCTCGCGCGTCGCCCAAAAACTCATCGACGCCTTTTCGCTGCCCTTCGAGATCGACGGCCGCGAGTTGTTCGTTACCTGCAGCATAGGCGTCACGCTCTATCCGTTCGACGATCGCTCCATCGAGATGCTGAACCGCAACGCCGACGCGGCCATGTATCACGCCAAGGAGGAGGGGCGCAACACCTTCCAGTTCTACAGCGCCGAGATGAACGCGCAGTCGTCCAAGCGCCTGACCCTGGAAAGCGCGCTGCGCCACGCGCTGGAGCGCGATGAATTGCGTTTGCACTACCAGCCGCAGGTCAACCTCGGCAGCGGACGCATCATCGGCGCCGAAGCGCTGATCCGCTGGCAGCATTCCGAGCTGGGCCTGGTCTCCCCCGCGGATTTCATACCGCTGGCCGAGGAAACCGGCCTCATCGTGCCGATCGGCGAGTGGGTCTTGCGCCAGGCCTGCGCCCAGGCGCGCGCCTGGCAGGATGCCGGGCTGCCCCCGGTGCGCGTGGCGGTCAACCTCTCGGCGCGCCAGTTCCGCCAGCGCGACTTGTATGATGTGATCACCGCCGTGCTGGGAAGCACCGGCCTGGCGCCGGAGTGGCTCGAGGTCGAGCTCACGGAAAGCCTGGTGATGCACGATGTCAACCGCACGATCGACGTCCTGCGCGGACTCAAGCAAATGGGCGTGACGGTCGCGGTGGATGACTTCGGCACCGGATACTCCAGCCTGAGTTACCTGCGGCGTTTGCCGATCGGTGTGATCAAGATCGATCGCGCCTTCATCGAACATATCAGCGACAACCCCGACGACGCGGCCATCGCCGAGGCGATCATCGCGCTCGCCAAGAGCCTGCAGCTCAAGACCGTCGCCGAGGGCGTGGAGACCGGGGCCCAGGCCGATTTTCTGCGCCGCCACGGCTGCGACACGATGCAGGGGTTCTACTTCAGCCGGCCGCTGCCGGCGGACGAGTTTACCCGGTTGTTGGCAAAAAACGCCTTGGTGTGCTCGAACTCCGCCATCGCGCCGAAGCCGGCGAAGTTGCCGGTGGCGTAGCCGAGCCGCGCGCGCACGGTCAGGCCTTCGGCCTTGTCGGCAAAACCGGCCTGGTCGACGCTCTCGTAGCGCAGCCGCACGTCGAGGTTCGGCGTGCCGCCGGTCAGGGCCTCGGTGAAGCCGGCCGCCGACGCGGGCGCGCCCGCCAGCGTCACGGCGGCCAGGGCCAAGGAAGGAAGTACGGTCTGCGTGCTGGTGCGTGTCATTGTGGTTATCGCCTCTCTTTATTGAGCAACAATAAACGGCGTTCATTTCCCCGGGGAACCTTCCCGGAAAAATGGACGCCGTTGTCCCGGCAGGCCCCCATTGGCCTGCGTGATGTACGACCGGCCGCGCCGGCCGGTCGGGATATCAATTATTCTTCGTCAGCCGTGATCGCACTCGGCCAGGAAGCTCAGCAGCTGCTCGCGCAGCTGGTAATAGTCCGGATGCTCGAGCAGCATCTTGCGCGTGCGCGGCCGCGGCAGGTCGATGTCGAGCACCTTGCCCACCCGGGCGTTCGGGCCGTTGGTCATCATCACCACGCGGTCGGCCAGCAGGATCGCCTCGTCCACGTCGTGGGTGACCATGACGGCCGTCACCCGGGTGCGCGCCCAGACCTCCATCAGCACCTCCTGCAGGTCCCAGCGCGTGAGCGAGTCCAGCATGCCGAACGGCTCGTCGAGCAGCAGCAGCTTGGGCGAGAGCGCGAACGCGCGCGCGATGCCGACGCGCTGCTTCATGCCGTTGGAGAGCTCGGCGGCCTTCTTGTCGCGCGCGTCGGCGAGCCCGACGCGGTTGAGATAGTGCTCGATGATGTCGTCGCGCTCCTTGTGGCTGGCGTGGCGATACACCTGTTCGACGCCGAGGCCGACGTTCTCGTAGGCGCTGAGCCAGGGCACCAGGCTCGGCGCCTGGAACACGATGCCGCGATCCGGCCCGGCGCTGTTCACCTCGCGGCCGTCGAGGATGATGCCGCCCTCGCTGACGTCGCTCAAGCCCGCGGCCATGGACAGCACCGTCGACTTGCCGCAGCCCGAGTGGCCGATGATGGACACGAACTCGCCCTTGCGGATCTTGAGATCGAAGCCGTCGACGACCTTGACCGGCCCCCTGCGGCTCGGATAGATCTTCGACACCCGTGAGAACTCGACGTAGCGCTCCGCGTTCAGCGCCGGCGCGTTGCGCGGCCCGCGACCCGTGGCCAACTGGTGCTCGCGCGAGGTGCTGGGCAGGACCGCGGGCAGGCTGATGACCTTGGCGCCGCCGGTGGCGTCGCGCGCCGCGCCGGCCTGCATGAGGTACTGGGTGACCTCGCGGCGTATGCGCTTGAATTCCGGCGAGTGGTTGATCGCCGCGCGGTCGCGCGGGCGCGGCAGATCGACGGGGAACTCCGGCCCCAGCGTGGCGTTCGGCCCCGGCGTGAGCGGGATGATGCGGTCCGCCATGATCATGCCCTCGTCCACGTCGTTGGTGATGAGCACGACGGTCTTTTTCTCCTGGCTCCAGATGCGGATGATCTCGTCCTGGAGCTTGGCGCGGGTGAGCGCGTCGAGCGCGCTCAGCGGCTCGTCGAGCAGCAGAATGTCCGGCGAGGCGGCCAGCGCGCGCGCCACCGAGACCCGCTGGCGCATGCCGCCGGACAGCTCGGCGGGGCGCTTGTCCATGGCGGGAGTCAAGTTCACCATCTCGACGTACTTTTCGACCCGCGCGCGGCGCTCGGCCCTGGGGGCATCCTTGAACACCTGATCGACCGCGAGCGCGACGTTCTGGCGCACCGTCATCCACGGCATGAGCGAATAGCTCTGGAACACCACGCCGCGGTCCGGCCCCGGCCCGGCTATCGGCTTGCCGTCGCGCAGCACCGCGCCGGTGTCAGGCTGCAGGAGGCCCGCCATGAGCGAGATCA
>DASWHF010000151.1:0-2188 GCA_036393295.1 Acidiferrobacterales bacterium | reverse complement strand
GAGCAGCGGGCCGGCCTGCCGCGGTTGGCGGGCCGGTGGGGTGCGGTGGGCGTGACTCATTGCTTTCGTTCTCCAGTGAACACTCGATGGACGCCGGTCGCGGGCAGCCGGCGGCCATGCTCAACTCGGTGCGGTGACGATCAACGCGCGCGGCACCATTGCAGGGGGTCGCGGGGCTCGCCGTTCTGCCGGATCTCGAAATAGAGCCCCGGCCGCGGCGGTCCGCCGGTGCTGCCGGTGCTGGCAATCACCTGGCCGGCCTCGACCCAGTCCCCGGCCTCTTTGTACAGGGTCTGGTTATGGCCGTAAAGCGTCATGTAACCGTCCCCATGATCCAATATTAGCAGCAGGCCGAATCCGCGCAGCCAGTCGGCATAGGCGACCCGGCCGCGGAACACCGAGCGCACCTCGCGACCCTCGGGCACCGCCAGGAAGACGCCGCGCCAGCGCAGATCGCCGACGTTCTTGGGGCTGCCGTAGCGGGCGGTGATCTCGCCGCGCACCGGCAGGGGTAGTTTACCCCGGTTCGCGGGGAAGCGGCCATCCAGGCCCGGTGCCGTCACCGGCGGGATGTCCGCGAGGTAGGACCTTACCCGTTTGACCACCGCGGCCAGCGCCTGTTCATCGCGGCGCAGGCGTTCCAGCTCCTGGGTCTGGTCGCTCAAGCGGGTCTCGACCTTGGCGAGCAGCTCGGCGCGGCGCGCGCGCGCGGCGGCCAGCGCCCGGGCCTCGTCGCGCTCGCGCGACCGCAGCGCCGCCAGGGCCTCGGTGCGCTCGTCGATCTCGCGCTCGAGCCGGTCGAGACGCGCGAGCGCGTCGTGGGCGGCGTTCACGCGCTCGAGGCGCGCCGTGTGCAGATAACGGTAATAGGTCAGGGCACGGCTGACCGCGGCCGGGTCCTGCTGATTCAGCAGCAGCTTGATGTATTCCTGGTTGCCGAGCACATAGGCGGCGCGCGCCGTGCGCCTGAGCTCGTCGAGTTGGCCGCGGATGGCGGCGCGCTCGTCCGCCTGCTTGGCCTTGAGCCCGGACAGTCGCGTGTTGAGCGCGCGCTGCCGGCGCTCGAGATCCTTGAGGCGGCGGTGTTGTTCGCCGATCTCGCGCTCGATCTCGCGCAGCGCGGCGCGCGACTGATCGCGCTCCTCGCGGGTGGAATCGAGTTCCTTCTGCAGGGCGGCGAGCCGCGCGCGCAGCGCCTTGAGGTCGGCGGCGTCTCCGGCAGCGGGGGCGCCGGCGGGCAGCAGCGCGCACAGCAGCAGCGCGGCCAGCGCACCGGTGAATCGGGATACACGCAGGCCGGGCGCCGGCCGGCGGCACCGGGCGGGACGGGACGGCGTGTCAGCGGCCCAGGTCAACCAGGGGGCGTCCACTCATTTCGCTCGGGATCGGCTGGTTCATCAGGTACAGCATGGTGGGTGCCACGTCCTCGAGCGATCCGGCGCCGGCGACCTGGGCCGGCCGGCCGACGTAGATGAACGGCACCGGATTGGTGGTGTGGGCGGTATGCGGCTGACCGGTCTCGACGTCGAACATCTGCTCGGCGTTGCCGTGGTCGGCGGTGATCAGCATCTCGCCGCCGGCGTCGCGGACCGCCGCGTGGATGCGGCCGAGCGCCGCGTCCAGCGCCTCGATGGCCTGCACCGTGGCTGGAAAATCCCCGGTGTGGCCGACCATGTCGGCGTTGGCGAAATTGCAGATGATGACCTCGTGGGTGCCGCGCCTGATCGCCTGCACCACGCCGTCGGCGACCGCGGGCGCGCTCATCTGCGGTTTTTTGTTATAGGTCGGCACGTCGGTGGGCGAGGCCACCAGGATACGGTCCTCGCCCTCGTAGGGGGTCTCGATCCCGCCGTTGAAGAAGAAAGTCACGTGCGCGTATTTCTCGGTCTCGGCGATCCGCAGCTGGCGCAGCCCGAGGCTGGCCAGGTGCGCGCCGAGCACGTTGCGCAGGCGCTCGGCCGGGAAGGCCACCTGAATCTGGAACTCGGACTGATATTCGGTCAGGCTCACGAAGCGGCCGAGCCGGGGGCGCACGGCGCGCTCGAAGCCGTCGAAGCCGTCCTCGATGAACGGCCGGGTGATCTGGCGCGCCCGGTCGGAGCGGAAGTTCATGAACACCACGACGTCGCCGTCGCGGATCACCGCTGGCGGCGTGCCGGCCGGCACGATTGCGGTGGCCGGGACGAAC
>DASWHF010000150.1:0-1984 GCA_036393295.1 Acidiferrobacterales bacterium | reverse complement strand
ATCGTTGTAGGTGAAGGCGACCGAACGGCAACCGCTCTTGACCGCCGCCTCGGCGATCATCGCTGGCGTCGCGACCGCTTGCAGCTTGTCGAACTCGCGCGACTTCGAGATGTCCCAGTTCTGGCAGAACTTGCAGGTCAGGTTGCAGCCGGCGGTGCCGAAGCTGAGGATCGGCGTGCCCGGCAGAAAATGGTTGAGCGGCTTCTTCTCGACTGGGTCGATGCAGAAGCCCGACGAGCGGCCGTAGGTGGTGAGCACGATCTGGCCGCCCTTGTTGGCGCGCACGAAACAGAGCCCCCGCTGGCCCTCGTGAATCTTGCACTCGCGCGGACACACGTCGCATTGCACCCGGCCGTCCGGCAGCGCGTGCCAATAGCGGCCGGGAAAGGCCTCGCCGAAGTTCTCGGGCTTATCCTGCTTGCGGGTGCGTGCGCTCATCGCGTGGTCCCTAAGGGCGCCTGTCGCCCGGCCGGGGGCGGCCGGCGAACACTATATATAAGTAGTCGCCTCCGGCTCCCGGTCAAGCGGCCGACCACCGACCGACCAGTGGCGGGCGGGCCTGCCGACCCACCGGCCCTTTACAGCCCGACCCCGGACGGGCACTAATTGAACCAGCAACGACACCGGGGCGTCGCAATCCCCGGGCAGGGAGCCGAAGATGCCCGCCATCCGAGACGCCGCCGGCGCCGGCCACGTCGACCGCGCCGGAAATCGAGTCCATCGTCACGTAAATGCAACGCTGCGCGCCGGCCCAGCCGTGCTGGCGGCTGCGATTCTCCTATCCGCGTGCGCCTACGACGTGGTCAGCCGCGAGGACCAGTTGTTCCTGAACAGCCGCTACCAGGAGATCGTGCAGCGCGTCGAGGCGCGCGGCGGCGCCAAGACGACGGCGGAGTACTTCACGCTGTGCATATCGTTCTCCAAGCTCAAGCGCTACGACCGCCTGTTCGACTGCGTCAAGCGCATGGAGACCTCGATCGCCGCCGGTGACCGCACGGTCTATTTCTCCGACGCGTCCTACCTGCCGCGCGGTCTGTTGAGCCAGGCCTACGTCGAGCTGGCGCGCTACGACGACGCCATCAAGGAGGCGTTGGCATTCAAGAAGCTGGCGGCCGACATGGGCATGCAGAGCCGGGCGCTGACCATCGAGGCGCTGGGCCTGCTCGGCCTGGCGCAGGCGTTGAAGAAAGACACCGCCGCGGCGCGCGCCACGGCGGCCGAACTGGCGGAGATCGGCACCCATTATCCGTTCGTGCTCCTGGAAACTCCGAAGCTCACCCACCTGGCCCGCATCTACATCGCGTTCGGCGAGTACGAGAAGGCGTTGGTCGCGGTGCAGAAGGGCGAGGCGGAAGGATTCTGGCGCGGCATCGCGGACCTCGCCACGGGGGCGTCGATGCGCGGCGAAAGCATGTTCGCCTGGCAGCAGTTGCCGCGGAAATTCATGCTGCACAAGTCGCAGATGGAGACCGGCCGCAGCGCCGAGGCCAAGGCCGGCTATGACGAACTCCTCACCAACCCGCTGACGGCGCAGAACGGCGACATCTACTGGCTGATCCTGTTCGATCGCGGCCGCATCGCGCTCAAGGAAGGTGACCGAAACGCGGCGATCGGCTTCTTCCGCAAGGCCGCCGAGGTGATCGAGAGCCAGCGTTCCACCATCAGCACCGAGGCCAGCAAGATCGGCTTCGTCGGCGACAAGCAGGACGTCTATTCGGCCCTGGTCGGGGCGCTGTTCGACGCCGGGCGGCAGGCCGAGGCGCTGGAGTTCGTCGAGCGCTCCAAGGCGCGCGCCCTGGTCGACCTGTTGGCCCAGCGCAGCCGCTTCCAGCCGAAGCGCCGGGACGCGGCGGAGGTGAACAGGATGCTGGTACAGCTGGCCAGCCTAGAGGCCGGCACGCAGGAGGAGGATGCCGGCATCACGCCGCAGGTGGCCGCGGACCGGCGGCGCGCCCTCGCCGACACCCGTCAGCGCATCGAGAAG
>DASWHF010000149.1:0-2336 GCA_036393295.1 Acidiferrobacterales bacterium | reverse complement strand
GCGCCAGGTCATCTCGATCCACGAGTTCGACAATGCCTTCGGCGGCAACGGCATCTTTTTCCCGTTCATCAACATCGGCAACCGCGAGAACAGCGGCGGCATTCCCGCGAGCAGCCCGTCGGGCCCGTTCGCGACCGAGCCGGACACGCCGACCGGCGAGTTCTGGACGACCTACAACTGCCCGCTCGAAAACGTCACGCCAGGCTTCAGCGGCTATCTGTGGGAGGACATCGGCGGCGCCTCGGGCGCCGAGCTGCGCGACGCCGGCACCGGCTCACCGCTGCCCGCCGAGTGCCTGCCGACCGGCCAGAACGGCCGGCCCGGCGGCACCACGGCCTGCTACCCGGATGTGCGCCAGTGCAACGCGCGCTGGATGACGCCGATCGGGCTGTACATGTACTCCAAGCTGATGGAGATGGGCTTCATCTTCGACTTCGACCACATGGAAATGGCCATGAAGACGCAGGCGCTGGAGCTGGCCGAGGCTCAGCCGATCGCCTATCCGTTCGTGTCGACGCACGGCACCTACGGCGGCACCTCGAACGACCAGGCGCACCGCGTGCTGCGCAACGGCGGCTTCCTGTATCCCGCGATCGACAGCTCGGCGCAGATGCGCCGCGACCTGGACGAGACGCTGCAGGTTTATGACGAGGCCATGACGGACCTGCCCGCCGCCGAGCGCCCGCTGTTCGGCTTCGGCTTCGGCACCGACACCAACGGCCTGTCGGCGCAGGCCGGCCCCGAGCCCGGCGTCACCTACCCGTTCACGCTGTTCCGCGGACCCGTGTTCGACCAGCTGCCCGATTTCACGGTCCAGGACGCCTCGGTGCGGTTCGAGCAGCCGCGCTCCGGCGCGCGCAGCTGGCACATCACCGTCGATGGCAGCGCGCACTACGGCATGCTCAGCGAGATGGTCGAGGGCATGCGCCAGCACGGCACGCCCGAGCAGATGCAGGCGCTGTTCAACTCGGCCGAGCGCTACCTGCAGACCTGGGAGCGCACCGAAGACGCCGCCGCCGCGATCGAGGCGAACCAGGGCGTGACCGTCCCTGCCGGCGTGCTGCGCCGCGCACCGCTGGCGGGCGAGACCTCGAGCCTGCCCTAGCGATCCCGGAGACGGCGCCGCAAATAAGGCGCCCCCAGAAACGAGTCGGGCCGGCGGCCGGGGTCTACCCGGTGCGCCGGCCCCTTCCCAAAATGCGTGTCAGTGAAGCGTCAGCGAGTGCAGCGCCAGCGGCGACTCCGACGCCTCCGGCTCGAATTCCATCGTCGCCGACGGCTTGAGCTGTTCGGCGAGCTCGCCGTACTGCAGGGAGGCGCGCTCGAGCACGTTGCAGGCGTCGATGATCCACGCCGGCACTTCACCGTTCCTGACCGCCACCTCGATGCGCTCGCGGGTGCGCAGCGCCAGGTCCGCCGCCAGGTCCAACCGCCGCTCCAGATCGTCTTGCATGCTCATCGTCCGGTCCTCGGTCTGCGTGCTGTTTCGATGGATTCAGCGTGCCGCGAACGACGGTCCGACGCATCAAAGAAAACGTACTTTCCGATGGCCGGTGGCACCGACCTTGGTCGAATGGTCCCGGAATTTCACCGCGCAGTCCGGCTGCTGGAGTGAACGGCGGTTCCCGCGGCGCAGCATTACTGCGGGGTGATGTAGGCGCTGGTCAGGCCGCCGTCCACGACGAACGTGCTGCCGGTGGTGTACGACGATTCGTCCGAGGCCAGGAACAGCGCAGCCTTCGCGATCTCGGCCGATTCGCCGAACCGGCCGATCGGAATGTGCACGAGGCGGCGCTGCTTCTTGGCGTCGGTGTCGAGGAACTTCATCAGCAGCTCGGTGCGCAGCGGTCCCGGGCACAGCGCGTTGACGCGGATGTTCTCGCGCGCATGGATCGCGGCCAGCTCGCGCGACAGCGAGAGAATGGCGCCCTTGCTCGCGGTATAGGCCACCTGGGCCGCGGCCGAGCCGACCAGCGCGACCACCGAAGCGGTGTTGATCACCGAGCCGCCGCCGGCGCGCTGCAGCGCCGGGATGCCGTACTTGCAGCCGAGGAACACGCTCTTCGCATTGACCGCCAGGGTCAGGTCCCACACGGCCTCGTCGGTGGTCACCGCGGTGTCGTCGCGGCTGTCCATGATCCCCGCGTTGTTGAACAGCACGTGCAGCGCGCCGTAGGCCTTCTCGGCGGCGCGGATCATGTTCTCGCAATCCGCGGCCCGGGACACGTCCGCCGGCACGAACGTGATCGCGCCGCCGGCCGCGCCCACGTCGCGCGCCGTATCCTGCCCGGCTTTCTCGTTGAGATCCACGGCGACGACTTTCGCGCCCTCGCGCG
>DASWHF010000148.1:0-6700 GCA_036393295.1 Acidiferrobacterales bacterium | reverse complement strand
CGCAGTTTTATATTCCGCCGAATACCTTCGAGGCCACCTGCGTCGATGGGGGTACGCCGTGCACAGGCGGCATTGACTACAGCCTGGTCGTGGTCGAAACCTTGACCGATCTCGGCGGCGACAACTACGGGGTCGTGATCCGATGGCAGGGCCGCATCCTGACCGCCGACGGTAACCCGGAATCCCCATTCGGCGGCTTCGTCGGCTCATGGCGTCTGGAGGGCGTCATGTCCACGGTCCCGGTGCCGGCCGCGGTGTGGTTGCTCGGCTCGGGATTGCTCGGGCTGGTCGGCGTGGCGGCGCGGAAAAAGACCTGAAGAACTACCGCCCCCCGGCCTTCTGATACTCCGCCACCGCCTGCGGCAGCAGCGCGCGGATGCGCGCGATGCGCACGTCGTCGAGCGGGTGGGTGCTGAGGAAGGCGAGGTTCTTGCCGCCGCCGTTCTTCTCGTTGTACGCCTTGAAGCGCTCCCAGAAGCCCACCGCCTCGCGCGGGTCGTAGCCGGCGCGCGCCATGTAAATCAGCCCGATGCGATCGGCCTCCAGCTCCTGCTCGCGCGAATGCGGCAGCATGATGCCGACCTGGGCGCCGATGCCGTAGGCGCCGAGGATCAGGTTCTGGGTCGCGGCCGGCTGGCTGCGGGTCGCGGCCGACAGCGCCTGGCCGCCGAGCTGCAAGAGCAGCCCTTGCGACACGCGTTCGCCGCCGTGGCGCGCCACGGCATGCGCGACCTCGTGGCCGATGACGGTGGCGAGCCCGGTCTCGTCCAGGGTGATCGGCAGGATGCCGCTGTAGATGCCGACCTTGCCGCCCGGCAGGCAGAAGGCATTGGGCGTCTTCGGCTGATCGAACAGCACGAACTCCCATTGCGCATTGGGCAGCGGCGCGACCGCCGCGATGCGCTGGCCGACCTTCCGCACCAGGGCGGTGGCGGCGGCGTCCTTCGAGATCGGCGTGTCCTTCTTGAGCTTTTCGAACTCGGTGAGGCCGAGCTGCATCTCCTCGCTGGCGCTGATGAGCAGCAGTTGCTGGCGGCCGGTCTCGGGCACCGTGGTGCAGGCGCCGAGTATCGTGGCCAGCAGCAGGGCGGGCAGGTGGAAGCGGAAGGCGCGGAATCGGATCGGGATCATGGTCGGGGTCCGGTGGATGTGTGGCTCGTTGACGCAGTGGCGAGTGGCGAGTGGCGAGTAAAATCAGGGCACCGGGGTTGCTCGCTACTCGCGACTCGCTACTGATTCGTATGACCGTCGATCAGTGTATCGGGTTCTGCGCCGCGGCAAAACCGGCGTCCGCCCGGGTTGGGAAATCCTCGCGCGGCTCTTACAATAACCCGATGTTCACGTTCCCGCCCCTTGGCCGATGCCATCGGTCCCGCGGCATCGTCACGCTGGCCGCGCTGACTCTGGCCGCCGCTGCGCGGGCCGGGCCGGAGCACGTCCCGGTGCGCCCGGCGGAGGGCTGGACGATGACCGTGGTCGCGGAGCGGCTGCCGGCCGTCGACAACATCGCCTTCACCGCCGACGGCACGCTCTACGCCACGCTCGAGCGCAAGGCGCCGGACGGCGCGCTGGTGCGCATCGAATCCGGCGGCGGCGAGATGGTGCTCTCCGGCCTCGACCGGCCCGACGGCCTGGCGGCGCGCGGCGCGACGCTCTATATCGCCGAGGAGGTCACGCAGGGACGCGTCATCGAGTTCTCGCCGGCCGACGGCAGCCGGCGCGTGCTGGCGCGGGTCGACGGTGCGGAGGGCATCGACTTCCTGCCGGACGGCGATCTGTTGGTGAGCGAGGACCGGCCCGGGGGGCGCATTCTGCGGCTGGCGGCCGACGGCACGCTCACGCCGATTGCCACGGGTCTGCGGCGTCCCGAGGGCCTGTGCGTCGATCGCGCCGGCCGGATCTTCGTCGCCGAGACCCTGAGCGGCCGCATCCTCGAGATCCGCGAGCGCGCCAAGCCGCGGGTCGTGGTGCTGGGGCTGAATCAGCCGGACCAGATCGAATGCGGCGCCGACGGCAGCCTGTGGATCACCGAGGACGCACGGCCCGGGCGCCTGCTGCGCTACGCCGGCGGCCGGCTCGAGACCATTGCCGACGGCCTGGACGCACCGCAGGGCATCGCGCTGCGGCCCGACGGCAGCGTGTACGTCGCGGAGCAGGGGCGCGGGCGCATACTGCATTTAACGGGGTCGGAGTGATTTATTTTTAAGCAATCCTGTCTGCGCGTGTCCTACCATGCAATTCGTGATTGCTCAAAAATAAATCACTCCGACCCCGTTACCGCACGTTATGGCGCTCCGGCTGAAACAACCGCACCCCGCGGCGCTTGAACAGCGGCACCAGGATCATGCCGGCCACGAAGCCGCCGATGTGCGCGCCCCAGGCGACGCCGCCGCCGGTCCCGCTGGCCAGCACCGAGCTGATCAGCTGGAACACGAACCAGAAGCCGAGCACCCAGCCGGCCTTGATCATCGTGGTGTGAATGTAAAATCCGAACGGGATGCCGACCAGCACGCGCGCGTGCGGATACAGCAACAGATAGGCGCCGAGCACGCCGGAGATGGCGCCGCTCGCGCCGATCATCGGGATGACGGACGTCGGGTCGGGCAGCGCCTGGGCGAGTGCGGCGGCCACGCCGCACACCAGGTAGAACACGATGAACCGCACCCGCCCCATGGCCTCCTCGATATTGTTGCCGAAGATCCACAGGTAGAGCAGGTTGCCGATGAGATGCATCCAGCCGCCGTGCAGGAACATCGAGGTGAACAGCGTCGCCGCCGGCGGCACCACGCTGATCTCCGGCGGCAGCTGGCGGATGTCGAACAGCACCGCCGGGATCATGCCGAGCGCGTAGATCATGCGCTCCTCGGCCGCGCCCAGCGACAACTGCCAGAAGAACACCAGCGCGCAGGCCACGATCAGCCCGATGGTCAGGTAGGGCGTGATCTGCGTGGGGTTGTCGTCGTGCAGGGGGATCAAGGCGATGGCCGGCGGTGAGGTTGACGTCCGGCCAAGCATACCCCAGCCCTCGACCACGGGGAAATCTTCAAGGATCGCACCGTGAGAGCCGGACCCGCCGGGGAGGGTGAGTTCGAGACGGCAGGCCGGCCCTCAAGGCGCGATGCGGCATTCTCGCGCCCGACATCTTATGTGTTCAACAGCGGATCAGCGGTATTTAGGCCGCGCTCTGATGCGCGATCGCCGCGGCGGCGGCCGCGACTTCGGCGGGGTCGGCGAGATAGTAGTGACGCTCGACCTTGAGCTGCGCATCGAACTCGTAGACCAGCGGGATGCCGGTCGGGATGTTGAGCGCCATGATCTCGTCGTCCGAGACCCGGTCGAGGTGCTTGACCAGCGCGCGCAGCGAGTTGCCGTGGGCGACGATCAGCACGCGCTGGCCGGCCTGTATCGTCGGCAGGATGCGCTCCTGCCAGCAGACCAGCACCCGCGTCAGGGTGTCGGCCAGGGATTCGGTCGCCGGCAGCTGCGCGCGCGGCACGTCGCGGTAGTGCGGATCGCGCTCCGGCCGGCGCGGATCGTCGGCGTCCAGCGCCGGCGGCCGCACCGCGTAGCCGCGCCGCCACCGGTGCACCTGCTCCTCGCCGTAGCGTTGGGCGGTCTCCTTCTTGTTGAGTCCCTGGAGCGCGCCGTAATGGCGTTCGTTCAGGCGCCAGTCGGTCGCGATCGGCAGGTGCATCAGGTCCATCTCCTCCTGCACCAGCCACAGCGTGCGCACCGCGCGCTTGAGATACGAGGTGTAGGCGATGTCGAAGCCGAGGCCGGCCTCGCGCAGCCGCCGGCCCGCGTCGCGCGCCTCGGCCACGCCGCGGTCGGACAGGTCCACGTCGGTCCAGCCGGTAAAGCGGTTTTCCTTGTTCCACAGGCTCTCGCCGTGGCGCAGCAGTACCAGCTTGGTCATGCTCTACTCCATCGGTAAAGGGGTCGGAGTGATTTATTTTTAGGCAATCGCTGATTCCTCGCTTGGGTGCATGCGGACGGGATTGCCCAAAAATAAATCACTCCGACCCTATTATTATTGCCGCATCGCGAGATCGGAATCCTTGATCCGGGTCAGCTTACGGGCCCCGCCTGTCGGCGCGGATGCCCGGCCCGGCGGGGCCGGAACCCGGCTCGCCTGCCGGGCCGCGGCGATGGACAATCGCCGCGGCCTGCCGCATGATTTTGCGCCCCATGCCCGACACCGCCTCCGCCCCGACCGATTCCGTCGACCTCGACTGGCCGCGCAGCGCGCCGGCGCCGCTCAGTGCCGCGCGGCTGCGCGCCGCGCCCGAGGACTTCCAGGTCGACGAGCGGCTCGACATCGTCCCCACCGGCGCCGGCGAGCACGCCTGGCTCAGGATCCGCAAGCGCGGCCTCAATACCGAGGACGTCGCCAAGCAGCTGGCGCGCATCGCCGGCGTGAAGCGCGTCGACGTCGGCTACGCCGGCCTCAAGGACCGGCACGCGGTCACCACCCAGTGGTTCAGCGTGCGCCTGCCGGGTCGCGCCGATCCCGACTGGCCGGCACGGCTGCCGCCCGGCGCCGAGCTGCTCGACGCGGCGCGCCACGCGCGCAAGCTGCACAGCGGCGCGCACACCGGCAACGCCTTCGCGATCGTCCTGCGTGACTGCAGCGGCGACCGCGACGCGCTCGCCGAGCGCATCCTCGGCATCGTGCGCCGCGGCGTGCCGAACTATTTCGGCGAGCAGCGCTTCGGCCACGGCGGCGCGAACATCGCGCGCGCCCGCGCGCTGTTCGCCGGCCGCGAGCCGGTCAAGGACCCGAAGCGCCGCGGCCTGTACCTGTCGGCAGCGCGCGCGCTGCTGTTCAACGCGATCCTGGCCGAGCGCGTGCGGCGCGGCTGCTGGGACCGTCCGCTGGCCGGCGAGGTGTTCATTTTGAACGGCACGCGCAGTTTCTTCGCCGCGCGGCCGGAGGAACCCGACATCGCCGCACGCCTGGAACGCGGCGACATCCACCCGAGCGGCGCGCTGTGGGGCGCCGGCGAGCCGCCGACCGCCGATGCCGTGCGCGAGATCGAAACCGGTGTCGCGGCAACCCATGCCGACCTGGCGCGCGGCCTGGCGGCCGCCGGACTCAAGCAGGAGCGCCGCGCGCTGCGCGTGCTGCCGGCGCGGTTCACCGCCGAGTGGCTGGACGCGACCGCGCTCGGCCTGCGCTTCACGCTGCCGGCCGGCAGTTATGCGACGGCGGTGCTGCGGGAGTTGGCGGTGTACGCGGCCGACCGGCCGTGAACCGTGCGGCGGCCCGGCGCCGGGCGGCGACGCACCCGGCTAGCAGCTCGTTGAAAAACGTGTTTTTCAACGAGCTGCGGTGTGGTCGATGGATCGACCGCCATTTTTCAAACACGCAAGTGTTTGAAAAATGGAGCAAAGCAAAAATCGCCCCTGATAATATTACCAAGGGGCTTTGCGTGGTTGACGAAGGCCTCGCAGGGGCAAAAGTCCCGGATGGACTTTTTCAACAAACTGCTAGACGCGATTGCTGACCAGGCCCTGCCGGACGGCGGCGTAACCGGCCTCGGCGCGGTTCCGGGCATCGAGGAATTTCAGAATCGCGCCGACGTGGGCCCGGATGGTGTTCTCGCTCACGCCCAGGGCGCCGGCGATCTCCTTGTTCGGTTTGCCCTGGACCAGCAACTCGAGCACGTCCATCTGGCGCGCGGTCAATGTCCGGTCGTGGCCGGTCACGGCCTTGTCTTCCGGGATGAGCTTTTCGGTTCCGGCGACGCTCGCCGGCAGATAGGTCCCGCCGAACATCACCAGGCGCAGCGCGGCGATGACGATCTCGCGGCGCGAGGACTTCAGGATATAGCCCCGGGCGCCCTGGTCGATGGCGCGCAGGACCGTGCCGCGATCCGCGACCGACGACAGCACCACGAGCGGCGTTCCGGGAAACTGTTCGCGCATCCGCGCCAGCGCGACCGGGCCATTGCCGCCGTCCCGGTCGCCGTCGAGCACCATGAGATCCCAGCCGCGCCGCGCGGCGTACAATTTCACCGCCTGGTCGCCGTCGTCGGCGGCGTGGATCTGCACCGATTCGTCGAGCTCGCCGAGCACCGCGGCGATCCCCTCGCGCAGCAACGGATAGGCTTCGATCAGCAGTATCTTCATCCGGCGCACCCCCATGACCGCTGCTTGTCGCCGCTCGTTGTCTCCTCCCGCGCCCCTAGTCCGATCGGACTAGGCGGGCAGCCAGTGTAACCCATTCGTATGATACCGACACGGCCCCAAGTCGACGAGAATGACCGCATGCCGCCGGAGCCGGAACCGCCGCTGGCGCGACCGGCCGGACCCACCACGAGATAAAAAGGTATTCCCGCGACGAATACCAACAAACAACGGGGACATTCATGAACATCGCCGACGCAACCAATCTTGCCACACGCCGCGGGGCCGCCGGTGTCACGCCGTGCCGCGCGCGGTGGACGCGCAACGTCCTCGCCGGCATGACCGCCTGCGCGCTGTCTCTGCTGGGCGCGGCGCCGGTCCAGGCCGGTCCGGACGCCTGCAGCGGCAGCGGCACCAGCCGCACCTGCCAGGGCGATCAATCCGACGGGATCGGCTACACCTCCGGCGTCGCGACGCTCACGGTCACGAACCTGAGCGACGACATCACCCCGGCCTTGCAGGTCACCGGCATCACGCTGCGCAGCAACGGCGGCGACGGCGGCAACGGCGG
>DASWHF010000147.1:0-85160 GCA_036393295.1 Acidiferrobacterales bacterium | reverse complement strand
CGGCGCTCGAGCGCTCGAGCGCCTCGCGGTAGGCGGCGCGCGCCGCCGCGCGGTCACCCTGGGCGACCAACACGTCGCCCCTGAGATCCGCATAATCGGCCGCGAACCCCCCGGGGTCGCGGGTCTCGGCCAGGCGCGCGGCGGCGTCGATCTCGCCGGCATGCAGCAACAGGCGCGCGAGATGCAGGCGCGCCGCGTGGCGCGTGGCGTCGTCGGCATGTTCCGCCGCCCATTCCAGCGCCTGGCGCGCGCTGTCGGCTTCGCCGGCCTCCCAGCGGACCCGCGCCAGGATCAGTGCGGCCTTGCCGGCATAGGGCGTACGCGCATAGTCCTGCATCAATTGCTCGCCCTCGCGGCCGGCGTCGGCGACGCGCCGCTGCTGCACCGCCGTCAGCATGCGATCGTAGACCTGCGACGCCGCCGCCGCCTGCTCGGCCTTGTGGTGCCGCCAGTAGTTGATGCCGCCCAGCAGGCCCGCGCCGATGAGCACGCCCGCGATCAGGGCGTTGCCGTAGTTCTCCCACCAGGCCTTGAATCGTTCGACTTGATCGTCGGGGTTATGACTGTCCACAGTGTTCTCCGTCGGCCCGCCGTGCGGCGGGCAATATTATCAGGTGATCTGCGCCTTGAGGTAGGCGATGAGCTCGGCCTCGCCGAGCTCCTGCTGGCGCGCCTCGGCGCGCAGCGCCTTGACGCTCACCACGCCGGCGGCGAGCTCGGCCTCGCCGAGCAGCAGCGCATAGCGCGCGCGGCTGCGGTCGGCGCGCTTCATCTGGCTCTTGAGCGAACCGCCGCCGAGGTTGGATTCGACCGTGAGCCCGGCGTCGCGCAGCCGCTCGGCCAACAGCGCCCCGCGGCGCTCGGCCGCGTCGCCCAGCATGACCAGGTAGGCGAGCGGCGCGTCATCGGCGGCGGCGCTGCCGTGCCGGGCAGCGAGCTCCACCAGCCGCTCCATGCCCAGCGCGAAGCCCACCGCCGGCGTCGGCTGGCCGCCGAGCTGCTCGACCAGGCCGTCGTAGCGGCCGCCGGCGCAGACCGTGCCCTGGGCGCCGAGCGTGTCCGACACCCATTCGAACACCGTGCGCGTGTAGTAATCCAGCCCGCGCACCAGGCGCGGATTCACCCGGTAGGCGATGCCGGCGTCGTCGAGCTCGGCCTTCACCCGCGCAAAGTGCGCCGCTGACTCGCCGTCGAGGTGATCCAGCAGGCTCGGTGCCTGGGCGATGACGCCGTGCATGGCGGGGTTCTTGCTGTCCAGCACCCGCAGCGGGTTGGTATCCAGACGCCGGCGGCTGTCCTCGTCCAGCACCGCGTGCTGGCCGCGCAGGTAATCGACCAGGCGCTCGCGGTAGGCGGCGCGGCAGGCGGCGGTGCCGAGCGAGTTGATCTCGAGGCGCAGGCCGTCGATGCCGAGGCGACGCCACAGTCGCGCGCTCATGCGGATCAGCTCGGCGTCGATGTCCGGCGTCGCGACGCCGAAGACCTCGACGCCGATCTGATGGAACTGGCGGTAGCGCCCTTTCTGCGGTCGCTCGTGGCGGAACATCGGTCCGGCGTACCACAGCCGCTGGATCTGATTGTGCAGCAGGCCGTTCTCGATGCCGGCGCGCACGCAGCCGGCCGTGCCCTCGGGGCGCAGGCTCAGACTGTCGCCGTTGCGGTCCTCGAAGCTGTACATCTCCTTCTCGACGATGTCGGTGACCGCGCCGATCGAGCGCGCGTAGAGCTCGGTCTTCTCGACCAGCGGAAACCGGATCTCGCGATAGCCGTAGGATTCGAGCACCGCGCGCGCCGTGTCCTCGATGCGCCGCCACAGCCCCAATGCCTCCGGCAACAGGTCATTCATCCCGCGAACGGCCTGTATCGCCTTGCTCACCGCGGCCGCCTCAGCCGATCTGCTTGATGGGGATGGCCGGGCGCCCGCCGCCGTCCGGCGACCCGGCGCGCAGCCGCAGCTGCTCGCGGATGACGCGCTCCAGCTCGTCGATCAATGCCTCCTTGGCGATCTTGTGGTCCGGCTGTCCGTTGATATAGAGCAGGCTTGGCGAGCCGCCGGCCAGCCCGACATGAGCCTCGCGCGCCTCACCCGGGCCGTTGACGCAGCAGCCGATCACCGCCACGTCCATCGGTTCCTGGACGTCCTCGAGGCGCGCCTCAAGCGCGTTCACGGTGCCGATCACGTCGAATTCCTGGCGCGAGCACGACGGACAGGCGATGAGGTTGATGCCCTTGCTGCGCAGATGCAGGCTCTTCAGGATATCGAAGCCGACCTTGACCTCCTCGACCGGGTCGGCGGCCAGCGACACGCGGATCGTGTCGCCGATGCCTTCGGACAGCAGCATGCCGAGACCGATCGCCGACTTGACCGCGCCCGAGCGGAAACCGCCGGCCTCGGTGATGCCGAGGTGCAGCGGCTTGTCGGTGAGTGTCGCGAGCTTGCGGTAGGCGGCTACCGCCATGTGCACGTCCGAGGCCTTGACGCTGATCTTGTAGTCGGGAAAGCCCAGGCGCTCGAGGATCTCGATGTGGCGCAGCGCCGATTCGACCAGCGCGTCGGGCGTGGGCTCGCCGTATTTCTTCTGCAGATCCTTCTCCAACGAGCCGGCGTTTACGCCGACGCGGATCGGGATGCCGCGCGCGCGCGCCGCCTCGACCACCTGGCGCACACGGTCCTCGCGGCCGATATTGCCGGGATTGATGCGCAGGCAGTCGGCGCCGAGCTCGGCGACCCGAAGCGCGATGCGGTAATCGAAGTGGATGTCGGTCACGAGCGGCAGCGCGACCTGCTTGCGGATCTCGCCGAAGGCCTCGGCCGCGTCCATCGTCGGCACCGACACGCGCACGATGTCGGCGCCGGCGCGCGCGAGCGCCCGGATCTGCGCGACCGTGGCGGCGACGTCGCAGGTCTCGGTGTTGGTCATGCTCTGCACGCTGATCGGCGCGTCGCCACCGACCGCGACCGATCCGACCCGGATCTGGCGCGAGGCGCGGCGTTGAATGGCGTTCTCGTGGAACATGCTCAGTCTTCCGTCAAATCCCGGCCCAGCGTGAAGCGCGCGACCTGGCCGCGCTGATGGCGGAGCGCGTCGTAGGCCCGGCCGTTGAACTCGACGCGCACGCCGGCGACGTTACCGAGGAAGACCGACAACGGCGCCGGCCCTTCGACGCTCACGCTGCGGCCCGCCACCACGGTTTCGTACAGCAGCTTGTTCTGGCGCGCATCGCGCACGTCCACCCAGGACTCTTCGTCGGCATGGATCACCAGCCGCACGCGCGGACCGACCGCGGTCGGCGGCGCGGCGGCAACCGGCGGCGGGGACACCGATTGTACCGGGGCCGGCGCGGTCGCCGCGGACGGTGCCGGTACACCGGGCATCGGCTCACCCGGTGCCGGCGCTTCGATCGGCGGCGGCACCGGGCCGAGCGGCGACGGCAGCACCGGCGCTGCCAGCATGTCCGGGTCCGGCTCGACCAGTGGCAGCGAGTCCACCGGCGGCGCCGCAAAGTCCGGCGCATCCGGACCACTGGTTGCGCCCGGTGTGGGCGCCGTGCCCTCCCGCGACTGCCACCAGGCGATCACCAGACCGATGAGCACCGCCGCCACCACATAGGTCGCGAATTTAACCTGCTGTTGCTCGCTGGTGATGTGCTCCTTCGGCGCGATCGTGGCGAAGTTGGGTGGCGGCTGAGCAGCGGCGAGTTGCGCGTAGGACTCGAGGAGCGGCCCCGGCGACAGGCCGAGCAATTCCGCGTAGCTGCGCAGGTAACCGCGCACATAGGTCGGACCCGGCAACCGGTCGTAGTCGTCGGCCTCCAAGGCGACGATCTGCCGTGCCGAGAGGTGCAATCGCTCGGCCACCTCCTCGTGGCTCAGACCCAGATCGGCGCGCGCCTGGGCGAGGGTGCTGCCCGGGCCGTGGCCGGCAGCGGGTCGGGTGTGCTCGTTGGGCATGGGCAGAAGTGTTATCTCGGCTGTGGTGCGGACTTCCCGCTCAAGGCCTGCAGCTCCTTGGCCTCGGCGGACTCGGGAAACTTGCCGCGCAGGCGCAGCGCATAGCTCGCCTCCGCGTCCTTGGCGCGCAGCGCGCGCTCGATCTTCACCGCCAGCAGCAATGCCTCGGGCGAGTCCGACGCCGCCTCGAAGTAACGCTGCATGAAGGCGCGCGCCGACAACGCCTGGCCGCCGTCATAGCTGATCCGCGCCATATTGTAGAGCGCCACCGGCGACTTCGGGTTGGCCCGCAGCGCCGCGCGAAAATACTTCTCCGCCTCGACCGGCCTCGGCTTCTTCATCAGGCAGACGCCGGCGTTCACGTTCGGCCGCTCCGGCGCCCGATACAGCGGATTGGCGATGGCGGCGTCGAACTGCTTGAGCGCGTCCTGCAAGCGGTCGCGCTCACACAGGAACACGCCGTAGGCATTGCGCGCCTCGGCGTTGTTCTCGTCATAGCTGATCGCGCGGCGCAGGTATCTCTCCGCCTGACGATCGTCGCGCAAGCGCGCCTGGATCAGGCCCATCACCGCATTGGCGCGCGAATTCCTGGAATCGACGGCCAGCGCCTTCTCGATCTCCTGCAAGGCGATGTCGAGCTTGTTGAGGCTCAGCTGCTCGGCGGCCAGGTTGGTGTAGATATCCACGAGCCGCGCCTCGCTCTCGACCTGCTCGCGCGACGCCGACGACGCGCAGGCCGCGAGCATCGCCGCGATCAGGCCCATCCACGCCAGCCGGCCGAAATGCCTCATGCCCGACCCGCGCCCCCCAGCAGCCGTTCGGCGCGGCGCGTGCGGTCCTGTACCCGGCCGGCGAGCTGCCCGCAGGCCGCGTCGATGTCATCGCCGCGCGTCTTGCGGGTCACGGTCATCAGGCCGGCCTGCATCAGCACGTCGCGAAAGCGGTCGATGGTGGCGCGGTCGGAACGCCGGTAGCGGGCGGCCGGAAACGGATTGAACGGAATCAGATTGACCTTCGACGGGACGTCGCGCAGCAGCGCCACCAGCTGACGGGCGTGCTCGAGACTGTCGTTGACGCCGTCCAGCATCACGTACTCGAAGGTGATGCGGCGGCGACCGTCGCCGGCCACGTAGCGCCTGCAGGCGGCGAGCAGCTCGGCGATCGGGTATTTGCGGTTGAGCGGCACCAGCTCGTTGCGCAGGGCGTCGGTCGGCGCGTGCAGCGACACCGCCAGGCTCACCGGGCAGGCCTCGCGCAGCCGATTCAGCATCGGCACGACGCCCGCGGTGCTGAGCGTCACGCGCCGGCGCGACAGGCCGTAGCCCATGTCGTCGAGCATGATGCGCATCGCCGCCACCACGTTGTCGAAATTGAGCAGCGGCTCGCCCATGCCCATCAGCACCACGTTGGTGATGATGCGCTCACCCTTCGGATCGCGCCCGAGCGCGCGGTTCGCCACCCACAGCTGGGCGATGATCTCGTGCGCGTCGAGGTTGCGGTTGAAGCCCTGGTGACCGGTCGAGCAGAACGAACAGTTGAGCGTGCAGCCGACCTGCGAGGACACGCACAGCGTGCCGCGGTCGGCCTCCGGGATGAACACCGTTTCGATGCAGTTGCCGTCGGCGAGCTTGAGCAGCCATTTGCGCGTGCCGTCGGCCGCCTGCCGGTCGAGCACGATCTCGGGCGCGACGATCGCGGCGCGTTCGGCCAGGCGTGCGCGCAGCTCCTTGCCCAGATTGCTCATGGCGTCGAAGTCGGCCGCGCCGTAGTGGTGGATCCACTGCAGCACCTGCCGGGCGCGGAACGGCTTCTCGCCGAGCGCGACGAAGAACGCCTGCAGGGCCTGCGGATCGAGGCCGAGAAGGTTGGTTTTCGTCGCGGCGTTCATGGGCGTCAGCGCGTGCGCGGGCAGAGTTCGACGGCGCTGAAGAAGTAGCCGATCTCGGTGCGCGCGGTCTCGGGGCCGTCCGAACCGTGCACCGCGTTCTCCTCGACGCTGGACGCGAAATCCTTGCGGACAGTGCCGGGCGCGGCGTTCTGCGGGTTGGTCGCGCCCATGATGTCGCGGTTCTTCTGGATGGCATTCTCGCCCTCCAGGACCTGCACCATCACCGGGCCCGAGATCATGAAATTGACCAGGTCCTTGAAGAACGGCCGCTCCTTGTGCACCGCATAGAATCCCTCGGCCTCGGCGCGCGTCAGGTGCAGCATCTTGGCGGCGACGATCTTGAGGCCCGCCTTCTCGAAACGGGCGTAGATCTCGCCGATCAGGTTCTTGGCGACGGCGTCGGGTTTGACGATGGAAAAGGTGCGTTCGATGGCCATGCAAGCTCCAGCATCCAGACACAATGGAACATCGGCCGCCGACGGTGGCGGCCTTTGCGTTAAAAATCCGCAGTTTAACGTGTCTGACCGGCGCGCACAATCAAAGCCGGCGCGCCCGGTCGGCCGGGGGGATGAACGGCGTCGTTCGGGGCGCCGCCTTCAGTCCCCGGCTTCCTCGATCCAGGCCATTTGGATGGCTTCGAGGATGCGCTCCCCGCAGTGCGCGGGATCGTCGGCGAAGTCGGGCAGTTCTTCGACCCAGCGCATCAGGTCGGTGAATCGAAGCTGCCTGGGGTCGATGTCCGGGTGCTTATCGCTGAGTGCGATGGCGATTTCGCGGCTGTCGGTCCATTTGAGCGGCATAGGCCCCCTCGGGTCAGTGATGCTCGGAAACCATATTAATGGTGTACTTTGGAATCTCGATCACCAGGTCGCGATCCGCGACCCGGGCCTGGCAGCTCAGGCGCGAGGCCGGCTCCAGGCCCCAGGCCTTGTCCAGCATGTCCTCTTCCTGCTCCTCGGCCGTCGCCAGGGAGTCGAAACCCTCGCGCAGGATGACGTGACAGGTGGTGCAGGCGCAGGACTTCTCGCAGGCGTGCTCGATCTTGATGCCGGCGTCGAGCGCCGCGTCGCAGATGCTGACACCGGGTTCGACCTCGATGGTCCGCCCCTCGGGCAGGATCTCGGCGTGCGGCAGAAAGGTGATCTTGGGCATGGGCGCGCCTACTCGAACTCTTCCAGGCGGTGGCCGGCCAGTGCCTGGCGGATGCCGACGTTCATGCGGCGCGCGGCGAACTCGCGGGTGGCGGCATCGAGCGCCGCCAGCGCCTGCTTGATGCGCGCGGTGTCGTCGCCGTCGCGCGCCGCGCGCAGCGCCTCGGCCGCCCGGTCTATGGCGGCGCGCTCGGTGGCGTCGAGCAGCGCCGCGCCGTCACGTGCCAGCGCCACCGCCAGCGCCTGCAGCGCGCGATCGGCGTCGACGCGCTGCTCGCTCAAGGCGCGCGCCGCCACGTCCTCGTGGGCGTGGGCGATGGAGTCGCGCAGCATCCGGGCGATCTCGCCGTCGGTCAGCCCGTAGGACGGCTTGACCACGATGCCCGCCTCCACCCCCTGGGTCTGCTCGCGCGCCGCCACGCTCAACAGGCCGTCGGCATCGACCTGGAAGGTGACGCGGATGCGCGCCGCACCCGCCACCATCGGCGGGATGCCGCGCAGCTCGAAGCGCGCCAGCGAGCGGCAGTCGGTGACCATCTCGCGCTCGCCCTGCACCACGTGGATCGCCATGGCGGTCTGGCCGTCCTTATAGGTGGTGAACTCCTGGGCCTTGGCGATCGGGATCGTCGAGTTGCGCGGTATGATCTTCTCGACCATGCCGCCCATGATCTCGAGCCCGAGCGCCAGCGGGATCACGTCGAGCAGCAGCATATCCGAATCCGGCTTGTTGCCGGCCAGCACGTCGGCCTGCAGTGCCGCGCCGATCGCCACCACCCGATCGGGATCGATGTCGGTGAGCGGCACGCGGCCGAAGAACCCGCCGACCTTGTCGCGCACGCGCGGCATGCGCGTCGAGCCGCCGACCATCACGACCTCCTGGATCTCCGCCGGCGTGACACCCGCGTCGCGCAGCACGCGCCGACAGGGCGCGAGCGTCCTGTCGATATACGGGTCGACCAGCGCATGCAGCCGCGCGCGGTCGAGCCCGCCCTGCCAGGCCGTGCCGTCCGGACGCGCCACGCGCACCGGCACCGTCTCGCGCCCCGACAGCGCCTCCTTGGCGGCGCGCGCGTCGCGCAGCAAGGCCCGCAGCGTGCGCCGGTCGATGTCCTCGGGCAGCCCGGCCTGGCCGCGCAGCCAGTCGGCGATGGCATGATCGAGATCGTCGCCGCCGAGCGCCGAGTCGCCGGCCGTCGCCAGCACCTCGAAGACGCCGCGGTTCAGGCGCAGGATGGAGATATCGAAGGTGCCGCCGCCGAGATCATAGACCGCGAACACGCCCTCGGCCTGCCGATCGAGGCCGTAGGCGACCGCCGCCGCGGTCGGCTCGTTGAGCAGCCGCAGCACGTTGAGGCCGGCGAGCCGCGCGGCGTCCTTGGTGGCCTGGCGCTGGGCATCGTCGAAATAGGCCGGCACGGTGATGACCGCGCCGGTGAGCGCTCCGCCCAGGCTGTCCTCGGCGCGGCGCTTGAGCGCCTTGAGGATCTCGGCCGACACCTCCACCGGGCTGACGTCGCCGCCGGCGGTGCGGATGCGCGGCACCGCCGATGCGCCGGCGGCGAACTCATACGGCAGATGGACGCCGATGCGGCGCACGTCGTCGAGGCCGCGCCCCATCAGGCGCTTGACCGAAACGATGGCGTTGAGCGGATCGTCCGCCAGCGCCGCCAGCGCCGCCGCGCCGACCTCCGGCCCGCCGTCCGCGCGGTAGCGCACCGCCGACGGCAGCAAATGCACGCCGTCGGCGTCCGGCAGGGTGTCGGCGATGCCGCTGCGCACGGTGGCGACCAGCGAGTTGGTGGTGCCCAGGTCGATGCCGACCGCCAGCCGATGCTCGTGCGGCGCGGTCGATTGCCCGGGTTCGCTGATCTGCAGTAGTGCCATAACCTGACTGAAGTTTGTAATCTCGTTAACGCCGATTTGATTCTGCCACGGGGATCACGGGGGGACACGGGGATTTTCCTCGTGTCCGGTGGCCAATGCCTCGCGAAGCAACAACCGTTCGCATCACATCAAGAGTTTCCCCGTGTCCCCCGTGGCTGGTTTCGTCAATCCTCGTCGAGCTGCAGCGCCAGTTTTTTCAGAAACTGCGTCTCGCGCAAAATGTCGCGGGCCTTGCGGCGCGCGTCGTCCGAGTCCTGATTGAACAAGGTCGCCAGCGCGGCGATCCGGCCGTCGAGGCGTTCCTGCAGGTCGCGGCGCAACGCGGCGAGCCGCGCCGCCGCGTCCGGCGCGGCGCGGGCCTCGTCGAGGCCCTCGCGGATCTCCATCTGTTCGACGAGGAAGGCCGGATCCATGCGCGTGTCGGTCTCGTCATCGGTATCGACGCCCCGCAGGCCGAGCAGGTAGCGCCCGCGGCGCAGCGGGTCCTTGAGCGTCTGGTAGGCCTCGTTGATCTGCGCGGTGACCGCCAACGCCAGGCGCTGCTCCTGATCGGAGGCGCCGGCGAATTTATCGGGATGGAAACGGCGCTGCAAGTCGCGATAGCGGGCGGCGAGATCGGCGACATCCAGCTCGAAGCGCTCGCGCAAGCCGAACAACTCGAAGTGATTCCTGCCCAGGTCGAGCTGCATGCCGGTCGCTCACCGTCCGGTCAGATGGTGAAGCTCTCGCCGCAGCCGCACTCGCCCTTGACGTTGGGATTGTTGAATTTGAATCCCTCGTTCAACCCTTCCTTCGCGTAATCCAGCTCGGTGCCGTCGATGTACGCCAGGCTCTTCGGATCCACGATGACCTTCACGCCGTGGTGCTCGTACACCACGTCATCGGGGTTGATGCTATCGGCGAACTCCAGCACATAGGCCTGGCCGGAGCAGCCCGAGGCGCGCACGCCGAGGCGCAGTCCCTCGCCCTTGCCGCGCCGGGTCAGGGACTTGCGGACATGCTCGGCCGCGCGTTCAGTGAGGGTAATGGCCATGTTTCAAACTCGTCCGGTTGGGTTGCACGCAGGTCGCGGCCGTCAGGCCGCCGATGCCTTCGAGCCGGCCGGCTTCGGCTCGACGCCGCGCTTCTTCTGGTAGTCGGCGATCGCCGCCTTGATGGCGTCCTCGGCGAGCACCGAACAGTGGATCTTCACCGGCGGCAGCGCCAACTCCTCGGCGATCTGGGTGTTCTTGATCCTGCCCGCCTCGTCCAGGGTCTTGCCCTTGACCCACTCGGTCAGGAGCGAGCTCGAGGCGATGGCCGAGCCGCAGCCGTAGGTCTTGAACTTGGCGTCCTCGATGACGCCCTGTTCGTTCACCTTGATCTGCAGCTTCATGACATCGCCGCAGGCCGGGGCACCGACCATGCCGGTGCCCACCGAGCCGTCGGCCTTGTCGAACGACCCGACGTTGCGGGGGTTTTCGTAATGGTCCAGGACCTTGTCGCTGTATGCCATGATCCGTACTCCTGTCTCGTGTGTCCGGATAACTCTATTTTAGCGTCAATGGGCGGCCCATTGCACGGTATTGAGGTCGACGCCATCCTTGTACATCTCCCACAGCGGCGACAGCTCGCGCAGCTTGCCGATCTTCTCCTTGACGAGCTTGACGGTGTAATCCGCGTCCTGCTGGGTGGTGAAGCGGCCCAGGGTGAAGCGGATCGAGCTGTGCGCCAGCTCGTCATTGCGCCCGAGCGCGCGCAGCACGTAAGACGGCTCGAGGCTGGCCGAGGTGCAAGCCGAGCCGGACGACACCGCCAGGTCCTTGAGCGCCATGATGAGCGACTCGCCCTCGACGAAATTGAAGCTCACGTTCAGGTTGCCGGCGATGCGGTGCTCGAGGTCACCGTTCACATAGACCTCTTCTATGTCCTTGAACCCTTCCAGCATGCGGTCGCGCAGCATGCGGATGCGCTCGGACTCGGCGGCCATCTCCGCCTGGGCGATGCGGAAGGCCTCGCCCATGCCGACGATCTGGTGGGTCGGCAAAGTGCCGGAACGCATGCCGCGCTCGTGGCCGCCGCCGTGCATCTGCGCCTCGAGGCGCACGCGCGGCTTGCGGCGCACGTACAGCGCGCCGATGCCCTTCGGGCCGTAGACCTTGTGCGCCGACAGGGACATCAGGTCGACGTTCGCGGCATTGACGTCGATCGGCACCTTGCCGGCGCTCTGCGCGGCGTCGGTGTGGAACAGGATGCCGCGCGAACGCGCCAGCTTGCCGATCGCGGCGAGGTCCTGAATGACGCCGATCTCGTTGTTGACGTGCATCAGCGACACCAGGACGGTGTCCTGGCGGAGCGCGGCCTCGAGCTTGGCGAGATCGACCAGGCCGTTCGGCTCCGGATCGAGGTAGGTCACCTCGAAGCCTTCGCGCTCGAGCTGGCGGCAGGTGTCTAATACCGCCTTGTGCTCGGTCTTGCAGGTGACGATGTGCTTGCCCTTGCCCTGGTGGAAATGCGCCACGCCCTTGATCGCCAGGTTGTCGGACTCGGTCGCGCCCGAGGTCCAGACGATCTCTTTGGGATCGGCGCCGATCAGCGCCGCGACCTGGGCGCGCGCCTCCTCGACCGCCTGCTCGGCATTCCAGCCGAACGGGTGCGAGCGCGACGCCGGATTGCCGAACTCGCCGTCCAACGTCAGATAGCTGCACATCTTCTCGGCCACGCGCGGGTCCACCGGGGTGGTGGCCGAGTAGTCCAGGTAAATCGGTTTCTTCATTCCAGTCGTTCTCCAGTCAATCACTCGGCCCGCGGCTCAACCGGCCGCGGCGTGCGGCACCGGCACGAGTTTCACCAGCGCCACGGCCAGACGGGTCAGAAACGCGTCCACGTCCGCCTCGGTATTGCCCTCGCCCAGGCTCACGCGCAGGCCGCCGCGCGCGAGCTGGGGATCGATGCCCATGGCGAGCAGCACCGGGCTCGGCTCGCCGCTGCCGCTGGCGCAGGCGGATCCGCTCGATACCGCCACACCGGCCTGATCCAGGCGCAGCACCAGGGTCTCGCCGTCGACGCCCGGCACCGCGAAACAACAGGTGTTGGGCAGCCGTTCCGCGGACGCCGAAAACTCGACGATGCCGTAGCTCGCGGCCAGGCCGCGCAGGCCGGCGGTCAGGCGTTCACGCAGCGCAAGGGCCCGGCGGCGTCGCATCTCGAGCCGCTCGCGCGCCAGCTCGGCGGCGGCACCGAAGCCGACGATGCCGGCGACGTTCTCGGTGCCGGCGCGGCGCGCCTTCTCCTGTCCACCGCCGACCAGCTGCGGCACGAAGTCGACCGCCTTGTCGACGATCAGCGCACCGACGCCCTTGGGCCCGTAGATCTTGTGCGCCGACAGGCTCATCAACTGCGCGCCGCTGGCGGCGAAATCCACCGGCAGCTTGCCCAGCGCCTGCACGGCGTCCGTGTGAAACACCACGCCGCGCTCGCGCGCCACGGTGCTCAGGGCCGCGATATCCTGGATCACGCCGGTCTCGTTGTTGGCCCACATCACCGAGGCCAGCACGGCGCGCTCATCGAGACCCGCCTCAAGGCCTGCGACCGTCACCCGGCCCTCGCTATCCACCGGAATGCGCGCCACCAACCAGCCCTGGCCGCCGAGCGCCTCGGCAGTCTCCGCCACCGACGGATGCTCGATGGCGCTGACAGCGATGCGCCCGGGCGGTACCTCGACCGCCGCCACCCCACGCAGCGCCAGGCTGTTGGCCTCGGTGCCGCCGGCGGTGAAGATCACCTGAGCAGGATGCGCGCCGACCAGCGCCGCCACCTGCTCGCGCGCGCGCTCCAGCGCGGCGCGTGCGGTGCGCCCCGGGCGATGCACGCTCGAGGGATTGCCGTAGTGCTCGCGCAGGAACGGCAGCATCGCCGTCAGCACCGCGTCGTCGACCGGCGTGGTCGCGTTGTGATCCAGGTAAACCGCTGCGTGCATAACGGCGGCTCGCGTGCCTTAAGCCATCACGCCGCTCAATGCGATGCGACAGTCCGGGCGCGATCGTCCTGGCGGCGCGCGACCTCCTGCACCGTCGGCTTGTCGACCAGATCGGCCAGGGTGATGCCGCTCAGGAACTCGTGAATCCGGTCGCTCAAGTCCTCCCACAAATAGTGGGTCAGGCAGCGCTCCTCGCCGTCGCAGTTCTTGTCGCCGCCACAGCGGGTGGCGTCGATGTTCTCGTTGATGGCGATGATGATTTCCGCGACCGAGATCTCGCCCGGCGGCAAGGCGAGATTATACCCACCCCCCGGACCCCGCACACTGTCCACCAGGCCGGCGCGGCGCAGGCGGGCGAACAGCTGCTCCAGGTAGGACAGCGAGATCCCCTGGCGGCCGGCGATGTCCGACAGCGTTACCGCGCCCTGTGCATAGTGCAGGGCCAGGTCCAGCATCGCGGTCACGGCATAACGTCCCTTCGTGGTCAGTTTCATTGGGTAACTCCATTTCGGCCATGGATGGTGTATACCCACACTTTTCCATAACCTACGAAATTAGTCAACTACTTTTCGCTGATTTTTTCGTCGCGGGCGGGGGTTCGGCGGATGCCGGGTCGTCGGACTCCAGGGGTTTCAGGTCGAGTTCCGGCAGTGCCTGACCCTCGACCCGGATGCCGGCCTTTTTCAGGGCCGTGTTGATCTCTTCCATTTTCTGGTCGACATGATGCATATGGCCGAGCAGGAGGTCGATGGCATGCGCGACCGGGTCGGGCATCTGGCCGTGCAGGCCGTAAGCATCGAAGCCGATTTTCCTGGCCATGGCCTCGCGCTTGCGGGCTTCGGCGTCGTCGGCCGGCTGGCTGATGACGCGCCCCGGCACACCCACCACCGTCGCCCCGGCCGGGACATCCTTCACCACCACCGAATTCGAGCCGATGCGGGCATCGTCGCCGATATGCACGGGCCCCAGGATCTTCGCCCCGGCCCCGACCACGACGTTGTTGCCCAGGGTCGGGTGGCGCTTTTCCTTGCGCCAACTGGTACCGCCGAGCGTGACCCCGTGGTAGAGCGTGCAGTCGTCACCGATCACCGCGGTCTCGCCGATCACCACGCCCATGCCATGGTCGATGAAGAAACGCCGGCCGATCTGCGCGCCCGGGTGGATCTCGACCCCGGTGAACCAGCGCCCGACATGGGAAAGAATCCGCGCCAGCCAGCGCAGCCCCCAGCGCCACAGACGATGGGAGAAGCGGTGCAGCCACACCGCGTGCAGGCCGGGATAGGCCGTCAGCACCTCAAAGCTGTTGCGCGCCGCCGGGTCCCGCTCGAACACGCTGGCGATGTCTTCGCGTATGCGTTTGAACATTAGCGTTCCCTGATCGACATTAAGCTATTTCCTAGTATTTTTGTCAATTATCGGCCCCCGCCCCTGCTGCACGGCCGTCAGTATGCCACGCAGAATGTTGATTTCGTTATTGTCGAGCCGGGTGCGTGCGAACAGCCGGGTGAGCCGGCGCATGAGCTTGCGCGGATTGCCGGGATCGAGGAAGCCAATCTCGACCAGCACCTGCTCAAGGTGCTGGTAAAACCGCTGCAAATCAGCGTCGCTGGCCAGCGCGCCATCGACCGGCGCCGGCGGTGCGCCGGCCGCAGCCGCCTCCCGGCCACGCCACAACTCGTAGGCCATCACCTGCACGGCGCAGGCCAGATTGAGCGACGGGAAGTCCGGATCGGTTGAGATGCACACCACCCGCTGGCAGCGGTCCAGCTCATCGTTGGTGAGGCCGGTGCGCTCTGAACCGAACACCAGCGCCACCGGCGCGTGCGCCGCCGCCTGCAGCAGCACCCGCGCGGCCTCGGCCGGCTCGCTGCGCGGCCAGGCGATGGCGCGCTCGCGGCTGCTGGTGCCGATCACCAGGTGGCAATCGGCCAGCGCCTCGTCGAGCGTGGCGCAAACCCGCGCGGCCGCCAGCACGTCGTCGGCGCCGGCCGCGCGCGCGTTCGCCTCCGGGTGCGGAAACTGCTTCGGCGCCACCAGCGTGAGCCGCGTCAGCCCCATGTTCTTCATGGCGCGCGCCACCCCGCCGATGTTGCCGGGATGGGTGGTTCCGACCAGCACCACACGCAGGTTCGAGAGCGTCATAGGAGGGGCACTTTACCCGCCCCGGCGCAATTCGCGCAAAAACTTCGCCGCTTGCGGCTTTCGCCGCCCCTGCGCAGCGGGTAGAATGCGACCTCGTTTTCTCGCGCACTTTCACAATCCGGGTCACCGCATGCATCCGATGCTGAACACGGCCGTCAAGGCCGCGCGTCGCGCCGGCAAGGTCATCATCCGCCATGCCGACCAGCTCGATCGCCTGTCGGTCGAGACCAAGGGACGCAATGACTTCGTCAGCGAGGTCGACCGTCTCGCCGAAGGCGAGATCATCGGCGTGCTGCGCAGCGCCTATCCGGATCATGCCATCCTCGCCGAGGAGAGCGGCGCCCAGAGCGGCAACGAGTATCAGTGGATCATCGATCCGCTCGACGGCACGACCAACTATCTGCACGGCTACCCGCAGTATGCCGTGTCGGTGGCGCTCTACCACCAGGGCAAGCCGTACCAGGCGGTGGTGTTCGACCCGCTGCGCAACGAGCTTTTCACCGCCTCGCGCGGGGCGGGCGCCCAGCTCAACGACCGGCGCATGCGCGTCAGCGGCGTGACGAGGCTCGAGCAGGCCTTGCTCGGCACCGGTTTCCCGTTCAAGTCCATGGATCATCTCGACGAGTGGATCGAGACCTTCCGCGTGCTGCTGCCGCGCTCGAGCGGCGTGCGGCGCGCCGGCTCGGCGGCGCTCGATCTCGCGCATGTCGCCTGCGGACGGCTCGACGGTTTCTGGGAATTCGGCCTCATGCCCTGGGACATGGCGGCCGGCTGCCTGCTGATCCAGGAGGCCGGCGGCATGGTCAGCGACTTCGCCGGCGGACCGGACTGGCTCGCCACCGGTCACGTCGTCGGCGGCACGCCGAAGATCCATCAGGAGCTGCTGCGCGTGATCGCGCGCGAACCGGGCGCGGCCACGCACGCCGGGCGCTAACGCCCGCGGCGCACGTCGGCGAACACCACCTGGTCGAAGGCGCCGGTGCGCTCGACCAGCTTCAGCACCCGCACCCGGCGCGGCGGCTCGTCCGAATCCTTGAGGTGGAGATCCTGGCCGGGCTGGCAGGTGTCGCGCGTCAGCAGCAGCGTCACCGGCTGATGCAGCGCCGGGATCGCCGGCAACACCAACGCCTGCACGTAGCGCGCCGCCGCCGGACCCTCCGCCGGCCGCACCGCCACCGGCGCCACCTTGGGCGCCAGCATCTCCATGCCCATCTCGACCTCGCCGCTCTCGGGACTCTTCAGCCAGCGCGCCACGCCGATGCGCCACTCGCCGGCCTCGCGATCCTCGATGCCGAGCAGATCGCCGACCCGCACGTATGCCGCGCCGTCGCCGGTCCGTGACAGCGCCACGCCGCCGGCGCTCTCGTCACGCACCTGCCAGGTGTCGACACGGTAGAGCTCGGGCGCCGTCATGCTCGGCGGCGCGGCCGGCTCGGGGTCGGCGATCGCGACGTCCAGATCGATCACCGTCTCCTTGTCCTCGTCGGCCGCCGCGCCGCGCG
Organism: Acidiferrobacterales bacterium; assembly: GCA_036393295.1. GTDB lineage: Bacteria > Pseudomonadota > Gammaproteobacteria > Acidiferrobacterales > UBA6901 > DASWHF01. The sequence continues at coordinate 68,683 of DASWHF010000147.1, read as the reverse complement.
CGGCGCGCGCCGCGGCGGCGGTCTCCGCGTCCTCGGGCGGCACGAAGGGATGCGCGCCGCTGGCGAAGAAATGGATGGCGTTCACGCCGTCGCACAGCGACACGTAACGGTTGACGCGGGCACGGCGCGTGAACTGGCGGCGCGCCGCCATGCCCCAGAACTTGATCAACCGGCGCAGCATGTCGAGACAGGCGGCGTCGAAACAGTCGGCGCCGAGATCGAGCTTGCGCGCGGCCACGCCCTTCTGCAGCTGGTTGATCTGCTGATGCACCACGCGCGCCAGCTCGACGGCGTTCAGCACGCGCAGATAGGGCGCCTCCTTGAGCTTGACGTCCTTGGGGTACAACATCGCCGGCAGGTCGGCGGACAGATCGACGAGAAAGTGGCCGACCGGGCTGTCGATGTCGAGATCGGCGCTGAGCGTGGCGCGGTCGCTCCAGCGCTTGAGGTACTGGTTGACGTGCTGGCATTCCTGCTGCGGCAGCTGGTAGGGCCCGGCGAGCCCGAGCAGCACCACGCGCAGATAGCTGCGCGAGATGCTGGTGGTATCACTCATATTGGCGCTCGTGCCGGGCACCGGCTCGTGCTGCGCGCCGTTCTGCTCGGCGAGCCGGTAGAGCTCGTGGATCTCGCGCCACACGCCGGCCGGATAGGGCACGTAGACCTGGTAGGACCGCAGCAACACCTCGCCGAGATAGTGAATGGCGCGCTCGGCGGCGGTGGTGATGGCCGGGCGCCGGCTCCACGGGTTGCGCTGGGCCAGCAGGTCGCGCACCACGAACTTGTAGCCGTAGGCCATCTCCATGTAGAGATTGCGCAGGAACTCGGCGAGCTGCCGCTGCCTGGGGCTGAGCGGCAGCGCCAGATGCGTGAAGTGCGATTGCAGGGCGGTGACGACGCCGGCCACCGGCGCGCGGTAGAGCTCCATCAGCGCCAGGCGGTCGCGCAGCTCCACGTCCATGCGATTCAGCGAGAACAACGCGTGGTAGAGCTGCTGGGCGCTGGCCGCGCTGTCCGCCAGCGGCAGCGAGGCCAGCCACGCCTCGGCCTCTTTCGGACGGGTCTCGACCATCCAGTCCGACGCTTTCTTGCCCGGCACGGTCAGGACGGATGTTTCCACGACAGGCCCCCGTTACAGTGCTTTTTGAGCTTTCTTATAAAGTATAACCCGGGTCCCCGGCAAGCACGCCGCTGTTCCGGCCGCCCGCGGCCGCCCGGTTCATCGGGGCGCCGCGAGCGTGTATCATCGCGTCACGAACCAAAAAGCCCTGCCGGAGAGTCGCAATGACCTACGTGGTCACGGAAAGCTGTATCAAGTGCAAGTACACCGATTGTGTCGAGGTCTGCCCGGTGGACTGTTTCCATGAGGGTCCGAATTTCCTGGTCATCGACCCCGATGAATGCATCGACTGCACGCTGTGCGTGCCGGAATGCCCGGTCAACGCCATCTATGCCGAGGACGACCTGCCGGAGGACCAGCAGCAGTTCCTCGAATTGAATGCCGAGCTGGCGCGGCAGTGGCCGGTGCTGACCGAGAAGAAGCCCGAGCCCGAGGACGCCAGACAGTGGGAGGACGTCCCGGGCAAGCTCAAGTATCTTGAACGTTGAACGGACCATCGTTCTCGTCCCCTACGCGGAAGACCCCCTCGCCCGCCTCGCGGCGCTGCTGCTCGAACGCCACGCCGACCGGCTGCCCGACTTAAGCCGCCAGATCGTGCTGCTGCCGGCCCCGGCCGCGGCAGCGCGCCTGCGGCACCGGCTGTTGCGGCGCGCCGGTCGCGCCCTGCTTCCGCCGGTCACCGCCACGCTCGACACCTGGGCGCTGGCGCGCGCGCCACAAGCGCCGCTCAGCGAGCCGGCGCGCGAGCTCGCGCTGTACGCGGCGCTCGCCGCGAACCGCGAGCTCAGGCGGCGGCTCGGCACCTGGCCGCTGATCGAGGCGCTGCTCGCGCTGTTCGACGAGATGAGCCTCAACCGCGTCGCGCTGCCGGCCTCGGCCGAGCAGCTCACCGAGCTGCTCGCCGCCGGCTACGGCATCGACGACGCCGCGCTCGAGCCGCTGTCCGCCGAGGCGCGCTGGCTGCACGGCGCCTGGAGCGCCTGGCAGCAACAGCTCGACGAACGCGGCGCGCGTGATGCGCCGCGCGCGCGCATCGACGGCCTGGCGCGATCGCTCGACGAGCTCGAACCCGATCAGCATGTCTATCTGGTCGGCCCCCTCCAACTCGCGCGCGCCGAGCGCGAATGGCTGACGACGCTCATGGCGCGTGGTCAGGCGACACTGGTGCTGCACGGCCAGGCCGGCGGCAGCGGCTACCACCCCGACGGTCTCACCACCGCCCTGCTGGATTCGCTCGGAATCGCGGCGCCGCCCGCCGCGGTCACCGATCCCTACACGCAGTTCCTGAACGACGCCTTCGGCGCCGACGGAGTGACGGACCCGGTGAGCCGCGCGCACGCACTGCGCCGGCACATTCCGGCCTCGCCGGCCCACGGCCGGCTCGCGCTGTTCGTCGCCGACGGCGCCGAGCAGCAGGCGCAGGCGATCGAGCTGCAGGTGCGGCGCTGGTGGCTGGCCGGCGCGCGCAACATCGGCATCGTCACCAACGACCGCAAGCTGGCGCGCCGCGTGCGTGCGCTGCTGGAGCGCGCCGCGCTCAGGCTGCGCGACGCCGGCGGCTGGCCGTTGTCGACCACCAGCGCCGCGACCGCGGTGATGCGCTGGCTGGAGGCGGTCGAGGACCATTTCCACCACCGGCCGCTGCTCGACCTGCTCAAGTCACCGTTCGTCACCAGCAACGCGGAGCGCGACGCGCGCCTCGCGCAGGTCGCGGCGTTCGAGGGCCTGCTGCGCCGGCACAATCTCAGCGCCGGCCTCGCGCGCTACCGCGAGGCGCTCGAGTCCGAGCGCGGGCGACTCGACGCCGCGACCTTCGACGCGCTCGGCCGGCTGCTCGACGCCCTGAGCGAGGCCGGTCGCGCGCTCGCGGCACTCGCCGACGCCGGCGCGCAGCCGCCGGCGCGCTACGTCGAGGCGTTGGCCGCGAGCCTCGACAGCCTGGGCTTGCGCGCCCACCTCGACGCCGACGAGGCCGGCGCGCGCGTGCTCGCGAGTCTCGGCGCGCTGCAGGCGGCGGCGCACGGTTCGCAGGAGCGCTTCACCTGGACCGAGTTCCGCCAGTGGCTGACGCGCCGGCTGGAGCGCGAGCACTTCCGCCCGCCGCTCAGCGGACGCAACGTCGAGCTGATGTCGCTCGGCGACAGCCGCCTGTACCGCTTCGACGCGGTGATCATCGCCGGCGCCGAGCGCGAGCACCTGCCGGGCGCGCCGCAGTCAGCGCCGTTTTTCAACGACGGCGTGCGCCTGCAACTCGGCCTGCCGTCGCGCGGGCTGGCCGGGCGCGAGCTCTACCAGGACTTCCGCCGACTGCTGGAAGCGGCGCCGCACGTGCTGATCACACTGCGCCGCGAGCAGGACGGGGAGCCGGTGCTGGCCAGCCCCTGGGTCGAGCAACTGCGCCGCTTTCATCAGCTCGCTTACGGCGACGCGCTCGTCGACGAACGGCTCGCCGCGCTGGCGGCAAGCGGCGCATGCAGCCTCACCCACCGCACGCGCCGGCCGCAGCCGGCGCCGTTTCCGCGCGCGCGCGCGGCCGAGCTGCTGCCGGCGCGGCTCTCGGCTTCCGCGCATCAGCGCCTCATCGACTGTCCCTATCAGTTCTTCGCCGCCGATTGCCTGGGGCTCGCAGCGCCCGAGGAGATCCGCGACGAGGTCGAGAAAGTGGATTTCGGCCGGCGCGTGCATCGCATCCTGCAGGCCTTTCACCAGCCCGTGCCCGGCCTGCCCGGGCCGCTCGGCGCGCCGCTCGGCGCCGACAACCGCGCCGCCGCCGAGGCACTGCTCGACCGGATCGGGCAGGCGGTGTTCGCCGAGGATGTGGCGCGGCGGTTCCTGGCGCGCGGCTGGCTGTACCGCTGGCAGCAACTGATCCCGCGTTACCTCGACTGGGAGCTGGAGCGCGCCGCGCGCTGGCGACCGCTGGCGAGCGAGCAGTCCTGTGAACAGGTGTTGCCGGCGGGCCTCACCCTGCACGGCCGGCTGGACCGTGTCGACCAGGGCGCGGCGGGCGTGGCAATCCTGGACTACAAGACCGGCAGCGTGCCGCGCCAGGCGGAAGTGGACAGCGGCGAGCGTACCCAGCTGCCGTACTACGCGCTGTTGTGGGACGGTCCGGTCGAGGCCGTGGCCTTTGTTGCGATCGAATCCAAGAGTATCCACAGCCGTGTCGGGGTTGCCGGCGAACCCCTGGCGGCACTGGCCGATGGCGTCCTGGCGAGAGTGCGCCGCCTGTACACGGACATGTCGGCCGGCAAGACACTGCCCGCCTGGGGCGATACCGAGACCTGCGCGCGCTGCACCATGGAAGGGCTATGCCGCAAGCAACTGTGGCAGGAGGCTTAAGGAATGATCGCTGCGCAGGGGACAAAATGGCAAAAAAAAGGCGGCCTTGCGGCCGCCTTGCGGGTGTATGGACCACTACCCTCCACCGCATCCTTGCGGATGGAGTCGTCCCTGTTCCTGGTCACATCCTGTGTCGCGCCTTTCCGTGAACTACAGTGTCCGTACCTGATAAGTACTATAATCGGCGCCCGGAAAAAATCAAGCAAAACTCCAAAAATTTAACTCTGGCACCGACAGAAATTTTTACATTACATTAACAAACAAATACTTAAGTAGTATACTGGCTTTTCAAAAATATGAAAACTTTTTCGTCGGAACGCCCCCACCAGCCAGGTGCCATCCGGTCATGACCGGCACCCCGGGCATCCATCCGGACCGGCACGTCGTGGTGCGGGCCTCGGCCGGGACCGGTAAGACCTGGCTGCTGGTGAGCCGTATCGTCCGATTGCTGTACGAGGGCGTGGCGCCGGGCGCGATCCTGGCGATCACCTTCACCCGCAAGGCCGCGGCCGAGATCGACCAGCGGGTCGGCGAGCGCCTGTTCGCCCTGGCGGACCTGGGCGACACCCCCCTGGACGCCGCCCTGGCCCAGCTCGGTATTGCCCCCGGAGCCGAGGCCCGCCGGCGCGTGCGCGGGCTGTACGAGGGCCTGCTGACCGCCGAGCACCCGTTGCGCGCCTCCACCTTCCACGCCTTTTGCGCCGAGCTGCTGCGGCGCTTCCCGGTCGAGGCCGAGGTGCCGGCCGGATTCGAGCTGGTCGAGACCACCGGCGCGCTCGCGGCGGACGCCTGGCTGGCGCTGGAACGCGAGGCGGCCGGGAGGCCGGACGGCGAGCTGGCCGCGGCCCTCGACACACTGCTGCGCGCCGGCGGCGTTCACGGCCTGCACGACGCCCTCGATTCGTTTCTCGCGCACCGCAGCGACTGGTGGGCGCGAACCGAGAACCTCCGCGACCCGGTGGCCGAGCTCGGCCGCGCCCTGGCCGAAGCCCTGGGAATCGACGCCGGCGCCGACGACCCGGCGGACTGGGTGGACGTGCCGGCCCTCGCCCCCCGGCTCGAACGCTACACGGCGCTGCTGACCCGCCACCCGACCGCAACCCACCTCGAGCGCATCGAGCGCCTGCGCGCGGCGCAGGAACTCGCTTCGCGCAATCCCCGCGCGGGCGCCGAGGCGCTGTGCGCCGCGCTGTTGAGCGACGGCGGCAAGGGCGCGCCTTACGTCCTCAAGGCCAACAAGACGCTCGCGACCAGACTCGGCGCCGCCGACGCGCAAGCGCTGGTCGCGCTGCATGCCGAGATCACCGACCGGCTGGTCGCGGCGCGCGAGCGCTTCCGCCGGCGCAATACCTGGGCGCTGTCGGCCGCCTGGTACCGCGCGGGCCGGCGCCTGCTCGAGCACTTCCAGCGCATCAAGCACGAGCGCGGCATCCTCGATTTCGCCGACCTCGAGTGGCAGGCCTACCGGCTGCTGAACCGCAGCCGCCACGCCGAATGGGTGCAGTACAAGCTCGACCAGCGTATCGAGCATCTGCTGGTCGACGAATTCCAGGACACCAACCCGACGCAGTGGCGGCTGCTGCTGCCGCTGCTCGCCGAGATCGCCGCCGGCGACGCCGGGCGCGGCCGCAGCGTGTTCCTGGTCGGCGACGAGAAGCAGTCGATCTACCGCTTCCGGCGCGCCGACCCGGCGCTGTTCGCGCACGCCGAGACCTGGCTCGCGAGCGCGCTCGACGTCGAACGATTCGGCCATCACGTCTCGCGGCGCTCGTCGCCGGCGATCGCGCGCTTCGTGAATCGGGTGTTCGGCGAGCCGGCCGCGCTGATCGCGGGCTTCCCGGCGCACGACACGCACCGCCATGAGCTCTGGGGCCGCGCCGAGCTGCTGCCGCTGGTGGCGGCGCCGCCGGAGGCCGGCGCGCCGGCCGCGGCCGGACTGCGCGATCCGCTCGAAACGCCGCGTGCGGTCGACGAGGACCGGCGCTACGCCGAGGAAGGCGCGCGCATCGCGGAACACATCCTGGCACTGCGCGGCACGCCGATCCTCGACGAGCAGGGCGTGCGGCCGCTGGCCTACGGCGATGTCTTCGTGCTGCTGCGCGACCGCACGCACGCGGCACACTACGAGGCGGCGCTGCGACACGCCGGCATTCCCTACCAGGGCGCCGGCCGCGGCACCTTGCTCGACTGCCTGGAAGTCCGTGACCTGGTGCAGCTCCTGACGGCGCTGGTCGCGCCGGCCGACGACCTGGCGCTGGCCGGCGCGCTGCGCGCGCCGCTGTTCGCGGCGGACAGCGCCGATCTCGTCGCGCTCGCCCGGGACGCGCAGGGTGGGCCGTGGTCGCAGCGCCTGGAACACATCGCCGCCGCGCGCCCCGCCGACGACGGGCTGGCGCGCGGGGCGCGCCTGATCGGCGCCTGGCGGGGAGCCGTCGACCGCGTGCCGGTGCACGATCTGCTCGACCGCATCTACGACGAGGGCGACGTGATCCCGCGCTACCTGAGCGCCGCGCCCGCGCATCTGCGCGCGCGCATCGCCGCCAATCTCGGCCGCTTCCTGGAGCTGGCGCTCGAGCTTGACAGCGGCCGCTACCCCAGCCTGTCGCGCTTTCTCGCCCATCTCGAAACGCTGGCCGGCCAGCGCAACGAGGCGCCGTCCGAGCCGCCGAGCCTGAGCCGGGACCGCGTGCAGCTGCTCACGGTCCACGGCGTCAAGGGTCTGGAGGCGCCGGTGGTGTTCCTCGCCGACGCCGCGCGCCCGCGGCACGGCGACACGGGGATGCGCGCGCTGGTGAGCTGGCCGGTCGAGGCCGCGGCGCCGCGCCACTTTCATCTGGTCTCCGCGGGCGACGATGTCGACGAATACAGCCGCGCGCTGCTCGCCGAACACGAGGCCGCGGCGGCACGCGAGAACATGAACCTGCTGTACGTCGCCTTGACGCGCTCCAAGCAATACCTGTTCGTCTCCGGCTGCGAGCCGGCGCGCGGCAGCGACCGCGGCTGGTACGGCATCATCGAGGCGCGCCTGCGCGACGCCGCCGGGCGGGCGGAATTCGAGGTGCGGCACGCCGACGACGCGACGCGCGCCGTCAATCACTACGGCGGCACGGCCTTCGGCACGCCGCCGCCCTACTCGGCGCCGCCCGCCGCCGCGTCCGATCCCGGACCGCCCGACCCGGCCCTCACTCGGCCGTTGCCGGACACCGCCACCGGCGGCTTCCTGCGACCGAGCGCCGGCGGGGTGGCGGCCGACGCGGCGCCGACCACGCCGGTCGACGCGCGCGGCGCGGCCCGCGGCCTCGTCCTGCACCGCATGCTCGAACGCCTGACGACGGGCGGCGCACCGCGCGCTTCGCTGCGCCGGACGCTGCGCGCGGAGCTCGGCGCGGATATCCCGGCGGGCGATTTCGACGCCTGCTTCGACGAAGCCCGCGCGCTGATCGACGATCCGCGGTTTCGCGACTGGTTCGACCCCAAGCGCTACCGGAACGCGCACAACGAGCTGCCGATACTGTTCCGCGCCGGCGAGCGCGAGGTCTACGGCGTGATCGACCGGCTGGTGGTGAGCGATGCCGGGATCGCGGTGCTGGACTACAAGACCCATGCCGGCATCGGCGCCGCCGGCGCCCGGCAGATCGCCGCGCAGTACCGCGAGCAGCTGCAGCTGTACATGGCCGGCGCCGCCGAGCTGTGGCCGGCGCAGCAAGTGCGCGGCTGGCTGATCTTCACGGCGCCGCGCGTCGCGCTCGAGTTGCGCGGCGCCGAAACCGGCAGCGCGGAATTCCACGCAACGGCGCCGGACTGACGCCCGCGGGCTTCAGCCCGGCGCCAGATCGGCGGCGCGCGCCGCGCGCCCGGCGCCGTCGCTCACGCGGTCGCGGCCGGCCTGCTTAGCCGCATAGAGCGCGGCGTCGGCCTGGGCCACCAGCCATTCACCCGGCTCGACCGCCGGCGTCGCGCCGGACGCCAGGCAGGCGACGCCGATCGAGGCCGTCACCTGCGGCGCGCCGGCCGCGCCGTCGCCGAGCACGAGCGCCGCGATCTGCGCGCGCAGCCGCTCGGCGACCTCGAGCGCGGCGACGAGATCGGTGCCGGGCAGCAGCAGCACGAACTCCTCGCCGCCGTAGCGCGCCAGCACGTCGCAGCCGCGCAGGCCGGCGCTCAGCACACCGGCCACGGCGCACAGCGCGCGGTCGCCGGTCTGGTGGCCGTGGCGGTCGTTCAATTGCTTGAAATGATCGAGATCGACCAGCAGGCAGGCGAGTGGCCCGGCGCGCCGCTGCCAGGCGCTCAGCTCCTCGCGCAGGCGGCGCTCGAAGAAGCGCCGGTTGGCGACCCCGGTGAGCGCATCGGTGAGCCCGTCGCGCTTCAGGCGCTCGCGGCTGACGGCGTTGTCCAGGCACATCGCTGTGACCGCCGCCAGGTGCTCCAGCAGATCGGTGGCGGTGCCGGGGCGGAAGTGATCAGGATCGCGGCTCGCCTGGTTGAGGCTGCCGATGATCTGACCGTGCAACACCAGGGGCGCCAGCGCCAGCGAGCGCGGCGGCGGGCGCAGGTCCGGAAACGCCACGGCGCTCACCGGCGGCGTCGCCGCGCCCAGCCACGGCCGCGCCGTGCCGGAAAATTGGGCGCGCAGCCATTCGGGCTCGACGTCATGCAGGGCGGCGGCGGCCGGCGCGTGGCCGGCGACGAGCCGCTTCATCTCGAACTCGGGATCGAGCAGCGTGAGGCTCGCCGCCTCGACATGGGGGAAGCGCTGCGGCAAGGCGGTCGCCAGGACCTCGACCAGTCCGGCCAGCGACTCGGCGCCGATCATCCGGACCTCGATGGCGCGGAAGCCCGCCCAGATCCGCTCGTTGTCACGCAGCTTGCGCGCCAGCTCCTGACGCTGCTCGGTGAGCCGGCGCTTGAGCGCCGTCACCTCATCGTGGGAATCGTCGCGCCGCGCCACGCCGTGACCTTTTAAGGAGAGCGGTCGCGGCGGGCGACCGGACCGGTCACGGCTTGGTCGCCGCCTGCAGGCCGAGACCGTGCAACAGCGCCGGCGGCGGCACATAACCGGGCAAGACCTCGCCGTCGTCGAGCACGATGGTCGGCGTGCCGTTGATGCCGATGCTCTGGCCGAGCTCGTAGTGGCGCTTGACCGGGTTGGTGCAAGTCCGGGTCTCGACCTTGCCGCCGGCCTTGGCGATGCCGACCGCCTTGACGCGGTCGGACGCGCACCACACCGACACCGAGCGCTGCCAGGTCTCGGATTCCATGCCGTTGCGCGGATACAGCAGATAGCGCACCTTGACGCCGCCGGCATTGAGCGCCGGCACGTCGAGATGCAGCTTGGCGCAGTACGGGCAATCGACGTCGGTGAACACGGTGATGGTGCGCTTGGCGGTCTTCGGTCCCATGACGATCATGTTCTTCTCGCCGACCGCGTCGATCGCCGCCGCCACCAGCTTCTTGCGCTTGACCTCGCTGAGATTGGCGCGTTGGGCGACGTCGATGAGATCCCCGACCAGCAGGTAACGCCCGTCGGCCGTGACATACACGGTGCGCATGTCGACCGTGACCTCGTACAGCCCGGGTATCGCCGACGGCTTGATCTCGCCGATCTTGGCCTCGGGGATCACCGTGGTGAGGGACTTGCGAAGCTGGGCGTCGTCGGCGAGCGCCGCGCCGCAAACCAGGACCAGCGTCATTTTGAGCAACCATGAAGCGGAATCTTTCACTCGATATCTCACGTTTGGTGTCGTACGCGCGGCGGGCGCCCCGACGATGGATTGAATTATCGCATACTCCCGCAATTTCGACCGCGCCGGCGCCGCCGAGTTGCCGGCGCCGGCATGCCGCGACCGCCGGATATTGCGGGAAATGACCGACAAATCCGCCGCTTACGCCGGTCCCTCAGGACGGCAGGAAGTCGATCGGATAGGTCACCACCATCACCCCGACGTCCCGGGCGCCGAAGTTGAACTGCATGACGCGCGCGCTCAGTTTGCGTTCGAGGTCCGGCGAGCGCAGCTCGCTCGACACCACCTGGCAGGCGGTCACGCGGCCCGACGGATCGATGGTGATCTTGAGCACGACCTTGCCTTGCAGCGTCGGGTCCTGGCGCAGCGCGCGGTTGTACAAGGCGTAGATGGCGCTCTTGTTCTTGTCGAAGATGAGCTGGATGTCCTCGATGCTGCGGCCGGCCTTGCCGGACTGGCCGCGCTGCACCGCGCCGCTTCCCGCGCCGCCGCCGACCGGGCTCTCGACCCGGGTGGTGGCGCGGCCGGCCAGGCCCCGGCCGCCGGTGTCGCGGCTCAAGGCGGCGGTATTGATGCCGGCGCTGGCGCGGGCCGCGCCCGAGGTGATCATCGAACGCTCCGGCGACCGGGCCGCGGTCTTGGCCCCCTGGGTGAGCGGCGTCGAGCGCACGCTCTCGACAGCCGGATCGGAACGCAGCGCCGCCAGATCGTCCTTGAACGCCAGCAGGCCGGAGCGCATCGCCTTATCGCGCGCCCGCTCGACGGTCCGGGTTTCCTTTTTGGGCTCGACCTTCTTGGGCGCGGGCTTCGGCTTCCCGACCTCGGGCTGCGGCGCGTGCACCGGCGGCGGGGGCGGCGGCTGGCGCTGCTCCATGAGCAGCTTGGCCAGCCGCGGCGGGACCTCCTCGACCTGCTGGCGGTCGGGCTCCGGTGTCGGCAGCAGCGGGATCAGGACCGCCAGGACCAGGAATAGAATGGCGATGCGTTTCTTGATGCGGCGATAACGCTCCTCGCTCTCGGCGTCGAGCGTCCACGGCAGATCGGGCGAATGGTAATATGCCAGCACGTGCCTACCCCTTGTCCCCGGCCTTCCTCACGACCGCCAGCGAGATGTTCTCGTACTTGGCGCTCACGCAGGTCACCATGATCTTCTTCAGCAGTTTGTAGGGAATCTCCTTGTCGCCCATGATCGTGATCTCGCGCGCCTCGGCCTCTTCGCGCGACTGGCCGCCGCCCAGGGCCTTGCGGGTCTGGTAGTCCAGCTCGGTGCGCAGCGGCTCGATCAGGTCGCCGCCGCCCAGCACGGCGTCGACCGAGGCGACGCGGCGGCCCTGCACGACGATGTCCTGATCGTTGACGACGACCACCACGGTCTGGCGCGGCGGCATCGAAGCCACCGAGTCCGGCAGGCGCACCGACTTCGTGCTGGGCAGGGTCTCGACGTCCGAGGAGTTCACCAGCAGGAAGAACACCAGGATGGTGAAGATGTCCATGAGCGAGACCATGTTCAGCTCACCGAGCAGGCGCTTGCGCTTGTGGTGGCGGTCCATGCGCTGCGCGCGGCGCGACATTTTCATGAGCGCCGCTCCGCGCTGTATGGCGCCGCGGCGCCGCGCGTCGGGGCGTCGCCGATCGAGATCTCCGGGAACAACTCGACCCGGGTGAGCTGGCCGCCCTGCACGATCTCGGCCAGGCGCACGGCGTCCATGACCTGCACGATGTCGTCATAGGACGTGTCCGGCTCCGACAGGATCGCGGCGTCGAGCTTGTCCGGGAAGCGCTGCTTGATGCCGATCAGGATCTGCGACAGCGCCTTGATGTCATGGCCCTGGCCGCCCTTGGGCAGGCGCTTGAGCACGCCGCGCGCGCGCTCGCCGATCTCGAGGGCGTCGCGGCGTATCGTGATCTCCAGGCGCAGCTCCTGCTTGGGATCGGGGGCGGCGCTGGCGGCGGGCGGGAAGTTCAGCTCGAGGATGGTCACGCGCGAGAACACCGCGGTGATCAGCAGGAACGGCACCAGGATCACCATCAGGTTCATGAAGGCGGTGATGTTCATGTCCGTGTCCGGATGGGCACGGTGGCGTCGGCGATAGCGTATCATCTAACCGCCCTCGGGCTTGGCGCGCTCGGTGACGATGTTGAGGAACTTGACGCTCGCCATCTCCAGGCTGTCGACGATCTCGGTGGTCTTGGACTGCAGCATGGTGTAGATCAGCAGCAGTGGGATCGCCACCATCAGGCCGAAGGCGGTGGTGTTCATGGCGACCGAGATGCTCGACGACAGCAGCTCGGCCTTGACCGACGGGTCGGCCTTGGCGACCGCGGTGAACGCCTGGATCAGGCCGATGATGGTGCCGAGCAGTCCGAGCAGCGTGGCGATGTTGGCGAACGCCGCCAGGTAGGGCGTGCGCTTCTCGAGGCGCGGCACGATCTCCATCAACCCCTCCTCCATCGCCGCCTCGATGTCCTCGCGGCGCCGCGCGCTCTTGATGCGCGCCAGGCCGTAATTGAGGATCCGCGAGATCGCCACGTCCGACTTGGCGGTCATGCTCATGGCCTGCTGGTACTTGCCGCTGCGCAGCATCGGCATGATCTCGTCCCACAGCTTGCGGTTCACCGACTTCGAGCGGGTCAGATACACGTAGCGCTCGGCCGCCACCGCCGCGCCGATGGCCAGCACCAGCGTGATGGGATACATGAACAGCCCACCCTCCTGGAAAAAACTCACGATCGACGTATACATACTCATGGTCACTCTCCTCGCACTATCGCAATGTTCGATCCGTTCGCACCACCGGTCCGACCCGCGGGGCTGGAAGCCCCGCCTACATCCATTTATTTCGCGCCGCCGCCGTCGAGCATGCCGTGAAACTCCACCTGGCGCCGGAACACGTCGCGATCGACCGGCGCCAGCGCCTCGTCCAGCAGGCTCTCGACCGGCCGGCCGACCAGGTCGCCCGGGTCCGGCGGCTTCCACGGCACGATGTACAGCATCTTCGGCAGCTCGCGGTTGCCGATGATCGCGGTGCCCTCGAGATCGACGCGATCCTCGGCCCGCGCCGATCCGGCGGCGACCAGTACGGCGGCCAACAATGCCCGGGTCCACGGCCTGTTCATCCCTTGCCTCCCGCCACGCCGCGCGCGCCCTGGCCCGCGGTCTGGCTGCGCTGCTTGAGCTCGAAGATCCACTTGGCGACCAGCTGATCCTCCCGCGGCTGCAAGGCCTGGTAGCGCTGATAGTGAACGAGCGCCTGGTCCGGCTTCGCCAGGTACAGGTCGTACAGAATGCCGATGTTCAGATGCGCGTGGGCGTGGCCGGGGTCGATATCCAGGGCCCGGGCATAGGCCTGGCGCGCAGCGTCGAAGCGGCCGGCGGCGCGCAGCACCATGCCGAGCTGGTTCTGTATTGCCGCGCTGCGCGGGTTGATGCGCGCGGCGCGCGCCAGCGCCTCCTCCGCCTCCAGGAGCCGGTCCTGGCGGTAGTATATGATGCCGAGATTGGCCGGCGGTCCCGCCAGATCGGGGTTTTCGTCCGCCAGTCGGCGCAATCGCGGCTCCGCCTGGGCGAGCCGGCCGGCCTTGATCAGGCCGAGCGCCCGGTCGTACTCCTGGCGCAGCGCCGGGGCGACCGGCGCCTCGGCGGCCGGCGCGCGCGCCGCCGGAGCGGCTACGCCGACCTCTGGCCGCGGCGCGACCGCGCCGCAGCCGGCCAGCGCCGCGAGCAGCAGCGCCAGCATCCCGGCCGCGCGGCGGTCAACGGATCGCATCGATCACCTCCGGGCCGCGCTCGGGCTTGGCATAGCGCACCGGCTTGAGCTTGCCGAGAGCCGCGAAGCTGTCCTTCACCCAGCGATCGTAGATGCCCTGGGTCACGCGCGCGGCATTGACCTCGTGAATCTCGATCGACTTCTCCTCGAACGGAAAGGCCTGTTCCTCGAGCAGCACGTCGTACTGCTCCAGCTCCTCGGGCGACAGGCCCTTGGGGCGCTGCGAGGCGAGCAGCTCCCGGCTGAAATCGCGATAGATCTCGGCGATGCGGAAGGTCGAGGCGGTCGCCACCTCGGCGACACCGTACTCGGCGACGCTGCCGTAGGCCTTGAGCGCGGCCTGCATCTTGTCCTTCTTGACGGCCAGGCTCTTCTTGAGCGGCTCGACCAGCTTGACCTTGCGGTACTCGTCGTAGGCCGGCTCGGCCAGGGTCAGCGCGGCGGTCGCGCCCAGGTAACGCGTGCGGTCGGTGCGTTCGCCGCCGGCGCCCTGGTCGGCGCGCACGATCTCCGTGAGCGCCTGCTGGTAGTCGCGCCACTGGCCGTTCTTTTTATAACTTTCCGCCACGCGGCTGCGCGCTTCGAGCGCCGGCTCGAGCGGCCGCGGGAACTCGCGCGCATAGCGCTGGTAGGCGGCGATCGCGCTGCCGTGACTGCCGGCCTTGTCGTAGAGCTCGGCGGCCTGCCACAAGGCCTCGCGCCTGAGATTCGGATCGGTCTGCCCGGCGGCCATCGCCTCGAACTCGGCGGCGGCGCGCGGCAGCTGGCCGCTCTCCAAATAGGCGACCGCGAGCTTGCCACTTACCTCGGAGCGCAGGGCGTGATTCGGATAGGCCTTGCGGAAGCCTTCGAGCACCGTCACCGCCGCGCCCCAGTCCTTGAGCGCGATCAGGCCGGCGGCCGCGTCGTACTCGGCGGTGGCGCGCACCGGCGATCCCGGCGCGACCCGGCCGACGCGCAGGAAATGCGCGACCGCGGCGCGCGTATCGCCGGTCGCGCGGCTCTGCTCGCCCTGCTTGTAGACCGACGCCGCCAGCCGCTCGGTCATGGCGGCGCGCGCCGGATCGCCGGCCGGCATCAGCGCCAGCGCCTGCTGGTAGGCGGCCTCGGCGCGGTCGAAGGCGCCGCGCTCGAACTGGGTATGCGCCACCACCGTCCAGGCGGTGCGGCGCAAGCCGGCTTCCGCCTCGGGCTGGCGCGCCAGCACGCGTTGCGCGAGCTCGCCGGCCTGCTCCGGCGCGCCCAGGGCGTAATAGCGCTCGGCCGACCGGGTGAGCACGGCGGGCGTGCGCGGGTCCGCACCGAAGCGGTCGACGAAGCGCACGGCGCTCGTGAGGCCCGCCAGCCGCCAGGCCCGCTGCGCCTCGGACGCGAGCCGCTTCTCCTGCTCGTCGTAGGCGAGCAGCGCGGCATAGCCGGCATCGGCGCTCTTGGCGTGCGCCGGATAGTGGTAGGCGGTCTTCTCGTACTCCTGGGCCGCCTCGAAGAACTGCCGGCTCTCGAACAGCATCTCGGCCAGCAGGAAATTGAGCTGCGCCGCCTGCGGATCCCTGGGGAAGGATTCCAGCCAGGTGCGATACCAGACCGCCGCCTCCTGGTAATCGGCCGGCTGCTTCGACTTCTGCGCGCTGCCGTGGTAGTGGCGCGCCAGTTCCTCGAGCTGCGCCTTGAGGTCCGGCAGGATCTGCGCGTAGGCCGCCTCGGTGTTGACCCGCCGGAATTCGCTCTTGACGCCGTAGCGCGTCACGAATTCCTTCTTGGCCTCGAGCGATTGCGCCGCGAAGCCGCCCTGCTTGTAGGCGTCGACCACCTTGAGCTGGAAGAACGGCGCCTGCGGATGGTTGGGATAGCGGCGCACGAAGGCGTTGTAGCTGCCGGCGGCGTCCTGGATGCGCTCCTGCTTGAGATAAAGATCGCCGAGCCGCTGGTAGACGCGGAACTCGTAGCGGCGCGCGCCGTGCCGTTCGAACAGCGCGACGATCGTCTCGGGGCCATGCAGATACGACAGGCTCAGGCTCACCACGCGGAAGGTATCGTCGAGCAGCTCCTGCTCGCCGCGGCTCAGGTCCGGAATGTCGCCGGTGAGCGTGCCGGGATCGCGGTTGCGCAAATGGCGGTCCAGCACGCCGAAGAAGGAGTCGAGCCCGGCCTCGTAGCGGCCCTGCTTGAAGCGCGCCCAGCCGTGCTTGTACTGCGCCTTCTCGAAGAACGCCGAGCCCTCGCCCTGGCGCAGGACCTCGGCGTAGGCCGACTCGGCCTTGCCGTAATCCTGGGTGACGAACAGGATCTCGCCGCGCCGGAAATGCGCCTCGTCGAAATGCGGCGTGGCGCGGTACTCGGTGGTCAAACGCGCCAGGGCGCGCAGCGCGCGCTCGTAATCGCCGGCGCCCTCGTAGGCGCGCGCCAGCTGGTAGAGCACGCGGTCGTTTCCGCGATAGCGTGGATAGGCCTTGAGCAGATCCTCGTAGAGCTTGATGGCATGGCGGTAGTCGGCCGACCCCGCGGCGCGCGCGCCGGTCTCGGCCCGGCGCTGCTCGCGCTCCTCGTTGGATTCGATTTCCATGTCGCCGAGCCGGCGCAGCGCCTCGACGCGCAGCGGGTCGTCCGGCGCCGATTGCAGGAAATCGCGGTAGCCGGCCATCGCCTTCTCCCGGCCGCCCTCGATCCGGGCATCGGGATCGATGTCGACCTCGGCGCGCGGCAGCGACTTGATGCGCATCGCGTCGTCGCGCCCGCCGGTCGCGCAGGCGGTCAGCGCGGCGGCGCAGGCGAGCGCCAGGCTGAGCGCGCGCCTCATTCGGCCGGCTCCGCGCCGCGCGCCGCGGCCTGATCGTAGATCTGCGCGACCGCGAAGCGCGCCTGGGTGATGTAGACGCCGATGCGCTGCTGCTGGCGCTCGAGCTCGGCGACCGCCAGCTCCTGCAGGTACTGCTCCTGCTGCAGGCCCGCGACCACCAGCTCCGACTGCAGGCGCTGGATGCGCTCGCGCGCCTGCGCAATGCGCTCGTCGTAGCCCTCGACGCCGCGCGCGCCGGTCTCGCGCGCCGCGTCCACCGCCGCGCGCCGGCGCGCCGCGTCCTCGAGCGCGCGGTCGAGGGCGCGCAGCTCGCGGTTGGCCGCCCACAGGCGCGGCATGAACTCCTCGTTGAGCTGCCACAGGAACACGCCGCGCAGCACGCGGTATTTCTCGCGCGCCGCCGCGAGGTCCGCGCGCGGCCCGAGCCGCGTGAGCGTCGCCTCGGCGCGCGTGAGGCGCGCGAGCAGCTCGCGCTCCTTGTCCGTGACCAGCGCGTAGACGTCGTCCTCGGCCGCGACGCGTTCGAGCTCCGCCGCCAGCGCGTCGCGCCGCGGCCGGAAGTCCCGGGCGTCGGCCTGGCGCAGGCCGTGCAGCACGCGCGGCAGGCGCTCGTGATAGGCCGCGCGGCGGTTCGCAAGCATCAGCTCGTAGGCGCCGATGTTCTCCGCCCAGGCGTCGAGGTTGTGGAGCAGGAAGCGGACGTCGCGGTAATTCTTGGTCGCCTCCTGGAAGTCGTGGCCGGCCATCAGCAGCAGCAGGTAGCGGCTCTCGGGCGCGTCCGGCAACGCGCGCATCTGCCAGAACCAGCCCATCTCGTCGCCCGGGTCCTGGCCCAGAATGTTCTCGATCATCCGGCCGTTGCGGATCGCCTGGATCGATGCCGCCAGGCGCTCGTGCTCGCGGTGGTAGATCGCGATCGCCTGCTCGTAGTGCGCCAGCGCCTGCTTGTAGTCCCCGAGCTCGCCGAAGGCATAGGGCACGGCCAGCAGCGATTCCTGCACCGCGGAGTCCAGCACATTGCGCCCGCGCAGCGCCAGCCACGGCGTCAGCGCCTCGCGATAACGTAGCTCGGACGACAGCGCCCAGCCGGCGCCGAGCAGCGCCTTGTTGGACATCAGGCCGCTGACGCGCACCTCCTGCAGATGGGCCTTGGCGCGCGACGGCTGCTCCTGCTGGAGGAACAGGAAGCCGAGCGCGACATTGGCCTTGTCGCGCAGCGCCTGCAGCTCCTCGCTGCCGGCGCGCAGGGCGCCGACCTGGCCGAGCAGCTCGACCGCGTCCTCGAGCTTGCCGATCCGGGCGAGCGCCACGCCCAGGTTGTAGCGGCCGTAGGCTGCCCACTCGGGGCTGCCGCGGAATTCCCTGAGCAGGACGATCGCCTCCGGATAGCGCTTCTGTGCGATGAGGATGTTCGAGTGCAGCACGGCGCGCTCGTCCTGCAGCTCGGCCGGCAGCCGGCCCTGGACGCGCGCGACGGCGTCGGCCGCCTCGGCCAGATAACCGCGCTGATAGCGGATCTTCGCCAGATAGAACCAGGCGCGATCGCGCACCGCCGGCGGCGCGCCGCGGTCGATCAGGGCCGCGAAGACGCGCCCGGCCTCGAGATGCAGGCCGTAAGACAGATACATGCCGCCGCGCAGCAGCTCGGCCTCGTCACGGTGGTGCGGCACGCGCTCTTGTTTCTGCGCCGCCGTGAGCCGCGTAATGGCAGTGAAGTACTGATCCTGGAAGAAATGGAACAGGACTTCGCCGTAGTGGGGGTCCTGGACCACCTGACGCTGCGCGCCCCAGGCTGCGCCCAGGCACAGCATGCAACCGACCGTTGCCAGACCGAGACGAACTGGCAACCGCCGGCGATGTCGGCGACCGGGCATCATGGCATACCCCAGCGTTGACGCTATTCCTGCCATTCCTTCACCACGAACTCGGGTTGCTGCTTGCGTTCGACGTCGGCGATGCGCAGCTCGATGAACTTCGCGCCCGTCGATTTCTCGAACTCCAGCTTCGTGCCGCGCCGGTAATCGCGTCCATGCGGGCCTTGGCCGACGAAGAAGGCCACCAACTCGTGCTTGCCCGCGCGCAGATTGCCGAGATAGATCCGATGAACCCCGCCGCGCCGGAGCGCCGCGATCTCCCGATCGGTATACAGGTAATTGCTCAACACCTTGTCGTCGATCTTGAGCTGAACGGAATCGAGCTTGAAGAACTCCCCGACGTCCAGGGACAGAAACACCGCCACCTGGGTGGAGGCCGGAAACAGCAGCTCCTCTTCCAGGATGAAGAGATCGCGGTTCAGCTCCATGACCTCCTCCTTCAGCGCCTGCACCCGACGGTCGAGGGGTTGGAAGCCGTCGCGTCCGCCGTCCACCGGATCGGCGGCCGTCGCCGCCGCTACGTGCAGCAGGGGCGCAACTACCAGCGCCGCCAAACCCTGTATCCACCGTTTCGTGTTCCCAACCACCACCATTACCCCGCTAGGTTCCGCGTGTCGGCACTGACACGCTCAATACCACACTGACAGAAACAGCTGCACCACGTTGGCGCCGAACGAATAGGGCCGACCGGTGCGGATATCGGTAAAATCATCGTAATCGAACTTCATGTAATCGTATGACAGATTGACGCTGGAACGCAGCGGCTCGCCGCCCTCCCGGCGCCGGTCGAACATCACGTAGCTGAGCTTTCCGCCGACGGTGTGGCTCTTGAACGTGCTCAACTCCTTGTCGCGCGCCATGAAGGTCTGGGCGGCGGTGAAGTCATCGCTATAAAAGGAAGCGCGCGACTGCGTGTAGTAACGATAGTGCAGATCGCCCAACCATCGACGCCCGAGGTACTGCTCGTAGCCCAGGCCCAGCGTCGTCGCGTCGATCTCCCAGTTGTCGCGGAAAAAGCGGTATTCGCCCAACAGGGCGGCATTCCATCCGCGCCGCTCGTACCGCCAGGCCTTCTTGGCCCGGACGGCGAGCGCCTGACTGGTACGCACGCGCGGGTACTGCTCCGGCACCGGCGCGCCGACGATCAGCGCCGCGCGGTACGGGCTGTTGAGATACCCGTCCTCGTCGATCGCTTCGAAGTTCACGGTGACGACAAAGGTCTTCGTGACGACCTGCGACCACCCGAGCTGAAACTGATAACGATCGACGCGGTCGGCGAACGAGTTGTCGGTGCTGCTGAACACCCGGTCCCTGCCGATGACATAGCCGAGACTGAACGTCGTCATGCTGCCGAACATCTCCTGCGCGAAACTCAAGCCGAGCGCCTCCGCGGTATAATCCGGCTCGTCGCTCGTCGTGAACGACAGCCCCAGCAAGGTGCTGCGATGCAGATAATCGATCGACGCGCTGTATTCGTCGCGCTTCTCACGGTAGGGACTGGCGGTGGTGATCACGTCGATCGACGCGCTGCTGACATTGTCGACATAATAGGAGGCCGACAGCGAGACCTTTTCCTGGTACCCCTTACGCACCAGCAACGCCGGCCCCGCCACCTTGACGCCGCCGCCCTGGTAATAGTGGTACATCAGGTCCGCACGTTCCTCGGGCAGCACCGCCGAATGCGCGACGGTCGCGACCAGGCAGCCCAGCAGCGCCAGCACGCATGTCGGGGCGATACGCGGCCCGAGCGTCGCAGCAACCCGCATGCCGGCGAAACCCTTCATGGCGCGATGCCGTGCCGGCCACGCTCAGTTGCACCCACAACCCACCCCCTGCGCCATCCCCGCCCCCCGTGCCGCCTCGCGCGTATCGAATACGTGCTGGAGATGCTTGCTGTACAACGGATCGCGCGAAAAGCTCATGATGGGATCCGCCAAATATTCTCGCTCGTAAGGCATTACCCAGGGTTCCGAAGCGCAGCCGCCTATCGCGAGAGCCACCGTAAGCACCGCCAGCGTTGCCGAAAGGCGTTGTCTTGTCGTCATGGCCGTTACTCCTTCAGTAGCTCGCGGATCTGAGCGTGGTAGGTCCGCTCGTAACCGGGGCGGTAGCCCTTGTGGAGATAACGCACCCGCCCGTCGCGATCCAGCAGCACGGTGGTCGGCATCGCGCTGACCCCATAGGCCTTGCTCGCCGCCTTCTTCGTGTCGAACAGGACCGGGTAGCGAACGCCGAGCGCCCGGGCCATGTCGCCGGCCTTGCGTGCATCGTCCTCGACGTTGATGCCCATGAGAACGAATCCCATATCCCGGTAACGGCGATACATCTGATCGAGCAGCGGCATCTCCTGCCGGCAGGGCCCGCACCATGTCGCCCAGAAATTGATCATCACCACCCGGCCGCGCTGCTCGCGCAGGCTGAGGTTGCTGCCCGCCAGACTGCGCAAGGTGAATTCCGGCGCCGGGGCACCGAGCAGGTCCTTCGCCGCCGCCTCGCCGGCCGCCAGCATCACGATGGCCATCGCCAGGCCGGCCAGTCCCCTCGGTATTGTTTTGAAACCCATGCTCATGCGCCCCGTCATCCGTCGTCTAGAAAAAGACCGTCAACCCGCCGTGCATCTCGAAGTTGTGGGTAAACTTGTTGGTGCCGAGCAGGTCGGACTCCCAGACATGGTCACGCATGTCGAAATGCACCGCGAACCAGTCGGTCAGCAGGATCCGCAGACCGACACCCAGATTGATGGTCGACCGGTCCTCCCGGTCGAAATTCGTGTTGCCGATCCCGCCGATCACGTAGAACGCGCTGGCCAGGGTCCAGTTGTCCGTGATAAATATCTCGCCCGGAAGCAAGTTGATCCCCAGCGAGATGTTGTAGTAGGTCAGGTCGACCTCGCGCTGGCTGAACACCGGCAGCGCCTTCTGCGCATAGTTCTCATCCGACACGCTCGACTTGCCGTAGACGCCCTCGATAAAGAACGTCTCCGTGACATGGTAGGCGAGGCGCGCGCCCACGACGGACTTCGAACCGAAGTCCTCGACGCTCAGGATCCCCGCGTAGGCGCCGACCTCGAAGTCCTCGGTATCGATGCGCGGCACCTGGATCGTCCGGCGCTCGAGCTGCGGCTCGATGACCTGACCGGAATGCGTTGGCGCATCGGGATCCTGGGCGTGCGCCGGATGCATGGGCCACAGCGCCACCGCGAATCCCGCTGCCGCGAATGCCGTACGGCCGAAGCCGGATATCAAATTCATGTCCCCGCCTAGAAAAACACGCCCACACCGACCGTCAGATCCTTGAACTTGTCGATGCGGTTGTCATGGATCGGAACGACGTGTTGGCGGAAGTCCCCGCGCAACAGGAAACGCCGCGTCACGTACACGCGCACGCCGAGCCCCGCGTTGCCGGCGGTCGCCTCGGTTTCGGTCGCGCTCACCAAGGATGCCTTGGGAATGTTGCGGAACCTGCCGACGCCGATGGTGAAAAACGGCGAAACGCGCCAATCCGGAAACGGATGCGCCAGCAGGTTGACCTGCGTCAATCGCGTGCTCGAGAACCGGCCCGACACCTGCTGCGTCGACAGCTCGGCGGAGAAATTCTCGGTCAGCTTTGCACCCATACGAAACGCCAACACCGTATCGCCCTCGAATGCGCCGGTCGCGAAACCCACCTCGAAGCGATCCGAGAGAAAATCCCCCAGCACAGCGTCCCGGAAACTCGCCGGTACGCCGGCCTCGGTCAACGTACTCTCCATCTGCGCGCGATCGACCCAGCCTTCCCGCCCGTTCGCGGCGCGCACCTTGAACCAGTCGGTGCGGCGCTTGAGGACCTCCAGCCAGGCGCCGCGCTCGACCACGTAATACACGGGAAACCCGCCGCCCGGCCCGGTGCGCAGCTCCAGGTAGGCCTCGGCGACCTGCACGCGGTGATAATCACGCGCGGCCTCAGCATTGAACGTCACACACAGCGCGGCGAGCAAAAAAAAAATTTCGCCGCCGCCGCCCGCCCCGCCATCGGCTTGCTCAACATGGATTGGTTGCCAGCAACGCCTGGCACAGGCCGGTGTCCTGCGCCGGCGCCAGATTGCCGCGCACCGAGTCGGTATTGCCGAGCCAGGTGCGGATGGTCTGATAGTCCGCGTCGCTGGTATCGGCGAACAGCGCCCCGCCCAAGTGGCTGACGCCGGCCGGCTCCTGGAGCGGCTTGGTCAACAGCAGGCTGGACGGGACGTTGAACAGGTTTGCCATACCGACGGCGGTTTCGTAGTTCTTGGTCATGATCAACTCGTCCAGCGCCGCGTCACCGGTGCTGCCCGAGGTGAACAGGATGGCATTGACCTTGAACCGCCCGCCGATACCCTGGGCGATGGTCCGCCCGGCGGCGTCGTCGACGCGCGCGTGACAGCCGTCGCCCTGGCCCGAGCAGGAACCCGGGTTCGAGCGCGGGACGTGGAAGACGCGATCGACGCACATGGCGTAATAGCTCAGACAGGGAACGCCGGCACCGGTCTCCGGACCCACGGAGACGGATTCCGCGCACCCCGTCGCGGCCAGCGCCACGGCCATCCCGCCGAGCAGACGATGAACCAGATCTGTCATGACGCGCTTACGGGCAGCCGTTCGCACCCCGCGCGGCGGCGATCCAGTCCGCAATCGCGTTGTAGGTCGGCGATCCCGCGGTCAGGGCCGGCCCCATCACGCCGGTGACGGGATCGGGCCGCTGCGGGTGTGGCAGCAACGGCGGCGACGCCAGGGGGTCGCCGGTCACGCTGGTCGAGGTCGGGTAGCGCAGCAACAAGCTGTTGGCGGCATTGCAGGCGTCGGTCACCATGCTGACCGTGACGTTGAAATCGCCCTCCGAGCCGGTCAGCACCAGGCGCTTCGCCTGGAAGGGCTCCGTATCGTTCGTGTCGCGACCGGCCGCGAAATGGCAGCCCGCGCAGTCCTGCTCCATCAGCGGCTGGACGATGTCGGTGAAGACACGCGCGTTGAGCCCGGACACCGCGCGGAAGGTCGTGCAGCGTCCGTTGGCGTCGCGCGTCCGGCAGGGATCGTTGTAGTACTGGCCGCCGAGGTCAACCCATTCGACGAGCACGCGTCTCTCCGACGGCGTGAGCAGCGCGGCGTGATTCGCCGGATCGGACACCGGCACCGTGTGCGCCAGTCCGTCA
Source organism: Acidiferrobacterales bacterium (assembly GCA_036393295.1). GTDB lineage: Bacteria > Pseudomonadota > Gammaproteobacteria > Acidiferrobacterales > UBA6901 > DASWHF01. Next base: position 44,872 of record DASWHF010000147.1, on the reverse strand, counting down.
TTGGGCGACCCGTTGGCGAGCAGCTCCGCGCCATAGAGTCGCTCGATCAAATGGCTGCTGCGCGCGAGGCCGCGCCCGTCGTTACCGGCCATGGTGTTGACCAGCGCCGGCAGGCGGCGCAGGATGATCTCACCGTTGACCTCAACGAGATCCGGCAGGCCGTTGACGAACCGCGGTTTGCCCACCACCAGCGCTTCATAGGACGCCAGGCGGCCGGTCCCGGCCGGTGAGTCGCTCAAGTCCAGGGTCATCTGGTCCGATCCGCCCGGGCCGTGGCAACTGCCGCAGCGCCGGTTCAGAATCGGCTGGATATGTTCGGGAAAGTTGATGACCACCGCGCCGTTGATCTTGGCGGGCATCTCGGCTGGCGGAAGACCGGCGTAGCTGGTTGTGCCGATGGTGGCGCCGTCGTAGCGAATGCTGCGGAACATGCCCTTTGCCAGCGGATTTCCCAGCATATCGTGATTGGCAGTCCAGACGTCCCGGTAGCCGATGTCGTCAGGGTTGATGGGGTTCGCAGTCGGATCGAGGCGCGACCGGGTTTCGGCCATGGTATCGCCGAGCTGCTGGCTGGGATCGGGATCGACGATCAGGTTGTTGCCAGCGTCCCGCAGCGCCGAATTCGGATCGGCCGAGGCGAGCGTGCCGATATTGAGCGCCGCGATACTGCCGGCGCGCGGCGAATGACAGCCCTTGCAAGCGACGTTCTCGCCCGGGTGCACCTGCAGCCAGCTGGTGTGGGTCTGGAAGGCGCGCCCCTCGGCGTCCAGCACCGCGAGCGCCAACGGCGTGTTGGCCGGCACCTCGAGGTTCAGCGAGCCGTCGGGCTCGACCTCCGCGTAGCCGAGGATATGTTGCATCTCGAAATCGGTATCGCCGATCGCCTCGCGGTTCGATGGATCGGGTTGCGGCACCGCTTTGGTGACGCGCACGAAGCGCGCGGGACGATGATCGGGCGGCATGCCGCCGTCGACGGGCGCGGGATTCTTGAGCCGGGCGATATCCGCGACGAAGCGGCGCTTGTCGCAGTTCGGATAACGCGCCCGGCTGTCGGTCGACGAGCAGGGCACGGTGGCGTTGTCGATCGCGGGAATCATAAGATTTTGGCTGCCGGCCGAACGCGGGATGGGTGCCTTCGCCAATTCGTCCGCGGTCAGCATGGCGCCGCCCATCCGGCCGCGGTGATCGGTGTCGTACACGCTCTTGACCACCAGACGTCCCGTGTCCCCCGTCGCCGCGGCCGGCCCGACCACCGCGGAGTTCTGACCCGCCCGCGGCACCGACGGCCGCGCCATGATCGCGACCGGATCGGTGATCATGTTGATCGGCTCACCGTTGGCGTCGACGTCGGGCAGGGCCACGGGCCGGAAACTCTGCTTGTTCAGATCGTACATGTACACGCCGTACGCCGGGTGCTTTTCGCGCGTGACGTCGCGCAGCGAACCGTCGAGCAGGCTGCGCTCCTGGACGATCTCCGTCCGGCCGCCCGGCGTGAAGGCGACGAGCGCACGATGGGTGCCGTCCCAAAGCGGATAAGGCGTGGTGTAACGACCGTTCTCCGACACCGCACGGGGGCCGACCGGCACCGGGAGCGACGTGGGCTGATACTGCGCGATCGCGCCGGGCGGCGTGCCCGGCTTGGGCTCGTCGTGCTCGGCGAAATTCCCGATGTCGATCACCAACAACGCCCCACCCTGCCGTGTTCCCGACAACGGCATGCCGTCCGACATCACCCGGCCGTCCTGCATTTCGCGCGGGTGCAGGAAACTGTTGACCCGGTCGCCCGGGCTGTTCTCCTGATTGTGTGCGCCGTACTTGATGAACAAGTTGGTTCCGTCGGCGTTCACGGTGAAGATCGTAAAGTGATTGCGATTGCCGACATGGTCCCAACGGCTGAACATGATCGTCCCGTCGCTGAGCACCGTCGGGTTGCGGTCATGGCTCATGTTGAACGAGATCTGTTTGATCTTGATCTCGCCGTCGTCGGCGTTCATGGTGTGCAGCACGATGGTCGGTTCGCGCTCGTACTCGTCGAGGTACTTGTAGCCAAGATCCTGGAAGCTGGTCGCCTGGCGGTTGGAGGAGAACACGATGCCGCCGTCGGGCAGATAGGCCGGGTCCACGTCGTCGCCGAGGCTCGACACCGCGTTGTCAGGGATGATGCGCCGCAGGCTGTCGCCCTCGATGTCGTATTCCCAGATGTTCCAGGTGCGGTCCGGCGTGGGGCCGGGGCCGTAACATTCCGGGGCCGAGGTCGTGCCAGCGCCGCACTTCATGGCGAAGAGCAGCTTCTTGCCGTCGTACGAGACCTCCGGGTCGGAAACGTCGCCGGTGCCGCGCGTGACAACGGCGGTGACATTGCGCTCCGGCGCGCTCGGCGAGGATTTCTCGCGGATGTAGAGATCGCCGCCGGCACGGAAGATCAGGCTGTCGGTGGGATTGCCCGCGGCTTCGATAGAGCGCTTGACGTAAGCGACCGGCACGTCGCCTTCGATGGTCACCGAATCGTCGGTACTGGTCCCGCTCGAGCAGGCCGCGACTGCAAGACTGAGAATTGCGACGGCACCATACCGCGCGCTGTGACTGATCAAGGCACCCATTTCCGCCTCCTGGAAATGCAGCGTCCGCCTATGTTCTGATGCGCGGACGTTCTTTTTTCTGCCTTGGCGGCCCGACCGGCGTAGGCGGCATTCCGTGCAGCCGTTAGCCTCGCAGCTTTGCGTCGCCACCTTTCGATGGTTCTGCCTTGATCAAAGCGCTAGTGATGTGTATTCCGATTACGCTCTTCGATTATAGTGAGAGCTGATCCCCCTTACGGCGCGTCCAAATTAGCATGGCGCGCGGAAAAACATCTACTAATCAGGTGTTTCCGGCCGATGAACGGTAGCGCCGGCACGCCCCTTGGCGGCACCGGGCGGCCCGGCGCCCCCAACTGACGCGCAGCGGCCGCCAAGGCCGTCCGTCGGGTTTTCTTACGCTCCGGCCAAAAATGTAGGCGGAGCTTCCAGCCCCGCCCGGCACGGCCCATCCACGAACCGACGGGGCAGGATGCCCCGCCTACAGTGTAAGCCTGTCGTTGTCAGTCACGCTAAGGACGTTTAAGACCTGCGGAATACTCCATGCGGCCATCGGGCATGACGATCACCGCCTCGATGCCGGGCAGCGACTCGATCAGCGCCATACCGGCCTTGGGCCCGAGCACGAACACGCTGGTCGACAAGGCATCGGTGGTGGTCGCGTCCGGGCCGATCACGGTGGCGCTGATCAGCGCGCCGGCGGATTTGCCGGTGCGGGGGTTGATAATATGGTGGTAACGCACCCCGTCGGCCTCGAAATAGCGCTCATAGTCGCCCGAGGTGGAGATCGCCTCGTTGGTGAGCGGCAGCGCCGCCACCATGCTCTTGGCGTCGCCGCGTGGATTGCGGATGCCGATCACCCACGGCCGGCCGCGGTGGTCGCCGAGCATGCGGCTGTCGCCGCCGGCGCTCACCAGGGCATCGTGGAAGCCGCGCTTTTTCAGGATCGCGATGCCGGCATCGACCGCGTAGCCCTTGGCGATGCCGCCGAGATCGATGCGCACGCCGGGGCGGGCGAAGCGGATGCTGCGCGTCTTCGGGTCTAGCTCGAGATGCCGGTAGTCGATGGCGTCGAGATTCGCGGCGATGTCGGCCTCGCTCGGCCGGATCCCGCGCCGGTAGTCGTAGAGATAGCCGACGCTGGAAAAGGTGATATCGAAGGCGCCGCCGGTTTTCTTCGAATAGTCGAGCGACAGCGCGATGAGATCGTACAGCTCGCGGCCGATCCGCACCGGCTTCGCCGCCGCGTCGCGGTTGACGCGCGACAGCTCGCTGTCCGGCTTGTAGGGGCTCATCAGCACGTCGATGCGCCGCATCTCGTCCATCACCGCGTCGATCGCCGCCGCGCCGGCCGCCTTGTCTTCGGCCCAGAGCTCGACGCGGATGGCGGTGCCCATGATCGCCTCTTCGCGGCTCAGCCACTCGGCGGCCACGGGCGGCGGCGCGAGGCTGGCCAGCAGCAGCAATGCCATCGGCAGGATCGAGCGTAGCGGTCGCAGCATCGACGTTAACCGGAGTTTGAACTGTCGTGCATCATACCCGATCGCGGCGGCGCATGGCGGGGGCGATCATTGCGAGGCCCGCACGGCGGGCCGCGGCAATCTCGGTTTTGGCGCTCAGGGCATTCATGGAGGTTACCGCGGGCGCTTCGCGCCCTCGCAATGACGCGAATGACGCGGCGGACGGCCATGGTATGATCGCGCATCGAACCGGAACCCGCATCGAATTCCCATGGCACGCGTGAAAATATTCAGCACCGGCACCTGCCCGATCTGCGACAAGACCAAGACGCTGCTGACCAAGTGGCAGATCCCTTATGAAGAGTCGCGCGTCGACCTCGACCGCGCGGCCTTGCGCGAGATGGCCGAGAAGACCGACGGCGCGCGCACCGTGCCGCAGATCACCATCGACGGCGACTGGATCGGCGGCTTCAGCGAGCTCACCGAGCTGCACATGGAGGGCGCCCTGGATCACCTCGTCGCGGCCGGCGAGGCCTGAGCCGCGTGGGCGCGCCAGCGGCGGATGGCTGCCGGCCAAGCCGGCCGCGAGCGGTATCGGCCCGACGCCGTCGGCCGGCAACGGCCGCTCTCCGTCACCGGGTTCACGGATCGCGCCTGGAGTCGCCGCCTTCGGAACCTGCCGGACGACGGCGTGCTGAATCTCGAACAAACATAATAAAAACCATGTAACCAGTTAATTTATAAATACTAAGTTATAAAAATTCCTGCGCCAAGTTGTGACCCAGTTCCTATCTCGTCGTTTCATTTACTCCTAATATGCCCCTGAGAACGCCCTACCGGCTCACCCGGGGCGGGCTCCGCTCGACTGGCACAAGCGTTGCATAGACATAAGGCAACCACGACACACAGGAGGACGAGGCGCCATGACCCGTTCCGCACACGCCCAACCGCAAGCCGTACCCGATATCACCGCCCACATGACCCTGGACGCCCTCGGCATGGCCTCGCCCGGACCGATCCCGGTGATCCGCAAGCTGCTGCGCACCATGAACAACGGCGAGGTGCTGCGCGTCACCAGCGACTTCCCGAGTTGCGAGGGCGACTTGAACGTCTGGGCGCTGCAGACCAACAACCAGATCCTGCACATCGACCGGACCGTCGCCCAGGGGTTCGATTTCTATATTCTCAAGGGCGACCCCTGGCCGGTGAACGTCTCCGTCGACACCAAGCACGCGCCCTGCCCCACGCCCGTCATCAAGGCGAGCAAGGCGATGAAGGAGATGCGGGCCGGTGAAACGCTCAAGCTCGTGACGAGCTGCCGGGCGGCGGTGAGCGAGGTCGATGCCTGGGCGAAGTCGATGCACCTTCAACTGCTCGGCATCACCGAAGACTTCCGCGGGGTGTACCGGTTCTACGTGCGCAAGTAGCGCGGCGCGGTCATTCCCGTTACAGGCGCGCCGGTAGTGATACCGGCGGCCCCGTCACGCGCGCCGTTCGCATTCGCCTCTGTTTGTCTCCCATACATTCGACAGCACCCGCTGCCGGAATGGCACGGGCGTTGCCTCAAATTTAAGCACGTGCAATACCGAGTGGTTGGAGGACACGCCACCATGACCGTGCCGACCCGAACCGAGCCCCAGACCGTACCCGAGATCCGCTTCCACCGGTCGCTCACGATTCTGAACATCGAATCGCCCGGGCCGATCCCCGCGATCCGCCAGGCCCTGAAGTCGATGACCAACGGCCAGGTGCTGCGCGTCACCACCGATTACCCGGGCTGCGAGACCGACCTGTACGTCTGGGCCGCCCACACCAACAACCCGGTCCTCTACGTCGACAAGACCGCGCCCCGCGGCTTCGATTTCTACATCCTCAAGGGCGACCCCTGGCCGGCGAACGTCACCGTCGACACCCAGCACGCGCCCTGCCCCACGCCCGTCCTCCAGGCGCGCAAGCTCATGCTGTCCATGGCCGACGGCGAGACCCTGAAACTCGTCACCGCCTGCGCCGCGGCGGTCGGCGAGGTCGACGCCTGGGTGAAGTCGGTGTGCTACCAGCTGCTCGGGATCACCGAGGATGCGCGAGGGGTGTATCGGTTTTATATCCGGAAATAGAAGCTGAGGTAGTATTAGCACGCCCCGCATTATTCCGTTACTCACCAGCCAAATCGGGCTCCCCCACGCGCTTCAATATCTGCCCCCGCGCCGCGTCGCGCAGGCGCACGGCGGCGGCCCAGTCGGTGCCGTCCGGTACGATCGGCTCGCCGATCAGCACGGCGATCGCGCCGCGGCGCGGGAACCACGAGCCGTCGCGCAGGACCGAGCGCGTGCCGCGCAGGGTGATCGGCAGCACCGGCACGCCGGCATCGGCGGCGGCGGCAAAGGCGCCCATGTGGAAGGGCAGCAATCCCGGCATGCGCCGCAGCGTGCCCTCGGCGAAGAACATCAGGGCGCGGCCGCGGCGCGCGATGTCGGCGGCGCGGCGGGCGTCGGCCACGCCCTTCTGCTTGTCGTAGCGCTCGACGAACTGCGCGCCGATCCGGTTCAGGAACAGCCGCGCGATCGGCTGGCGCTTAAGCTCGCCCTTGGCGACGAAGCTGAACGGAATGTCGAGGGCGGCGACCAGCACGATGCCGTCCAGGTAGCTCGCGTGGTTGGCGACGATCACGCAGGCCGTGTCCTTGGGCAGGTGCTCGGCACCCTGTACGCGCAGCGGCACGCGCGCCAGGCGCAGCAACAGCCGCGCGCCGGCGCGCATCGCCGGCCAGCGCCACGCCGCGCGCGGCAACAGCACGACCAGCAGCCATACCGGCGGCGCCAGCAGCCAGAACAGTGCCTGCACATAGGCGGCGTAGCCGACATGGCGCGCGGTCCGCCACGCGCGGCGCGCCTCCGGCCACAGGCTCGCGGCCATCAGCCGCGCGATCTGCCACCACACCGCGCGCGGCTTGCGCCCGACCCGGCCCTGCTCGTAGAGCTCGCGGCTCGCGGCGCGGCGGATCTTGCCGCTCGAGGTCTTCAACACCGTGCGCGGCGGCGCCAGCACCACCTCGTCCGGCGGCAGGCCGAGCAGATCGTGGGTGGTCGCAGCGATGTGCGCCTCCAGGGCGGCGCGGGCGGCGGCCTCGGTCTCGCGCGTCTCGGCCATCACCACCAGGCGCTCGGTGCCGGAGGCCCGGTCGGTGCTGCCGAACACCGCGACGCAGCCCTTGCGCACGCCGTCCAGCTCGCCGACCGCCTGCTCGACCTCGTACGGATAGATATTGCGCCCGCCGCGGATGATCACGTCCTTCACGCGGCTGGTGAGATAGATATCGCCGTCGGCGATATAGGCGAGGTCGCCCGACTCCAGCCAGTCGCCGTCGAACAGCGCGCGCGTCGCTTCCGGGTTGCGGAAGTAGCCGCTGGTGGCCGACGGGCCGCGAAACTGCAAGCGCCCCTGGTGGCGATCGGGCAGCTCGCGGCCGCCGCCGTCGACGATGCGCACTTCGTAGCCCGGCAGCGGCTGGCCGCAGGCGACGTATTCGAGCGCCTGCGCGTCGCCGGGATCGGCGGGCAGCGCGCGCTCCTCGTCGACGAAGACGTCGCGCCGGATGCGATCGATGAGCGGCCCGCGCCCCAGCGGCGGAAACGCCAGGCCGACCGCGACCTCGGCCAGGCCGTAGACCGGCGCGATGGCCTCGCGGTGCAGGCCGTAGCGCACGAAACGGTCGGCGAAGCGCCGCAGCGTCTGCGGGCTGACCGGCTCGGCGCCGTTGAACAGCAGGCGCAGCGAGCCGAGATCGAGGCCGTCGAGCTCCTCGTCGGGAATGCGGTTGAGGCAGAGTTCGAAGGCGAAGTTCGGCCCGGCCGCGAGCGTGCCGCGGTGGCGGTATATGGTCCACAACCAGCGCTGCGGCCGCGCCAGAAAGGCCAGCGGCGACATCAGCACCAGTGTCATGGCGTAATACAAACTGCCGAGCCAGGCGCCGATCAGTCCCATATCGTGGTAGAGCGGCAGCCAGCTCACGAACACGTCGGTGGAATCGACCTCGATCGCGCGGCCCATGGCGCGAATGTTCGCCAGCAGGTCGGCGTGGGTGAGCACCACGCCCTTGGGCTGGCCGGTGCTGCCGGAGGTGTATTGCAGGAAGGCGATGTCCGCGCCGTTCAGCGCCGGCGCCATGAAGGACCCAGCGTCCCGGGCGAGATCATCCGGAATGACGACGGTATGCAGCGCCGGCACCTGCGACTTGAGCAATCGCGCCACCGGCTTCGCCTCCGCCACGGTGATCAGCAGCACCGCGCCGGCGTTGGCGAGTATGCCGGCATGCCGGCGCAGATGGTCCTCGATCTGCGCGGCGCGCACCGGCGGATAGATCGGCACCGGGATGCCGCCCGCGTACAGAATGCCGAGGAAGCAGCACAGATAATCACGCCCGGTCGGCAGCATGATGGCGACGGTCTGCCCGGGCGCGAGCCCGCGCGCCGCCAGGCCCGCGGCGATCGCGCGCGCGCCGGCGCGCAGCGCCCGGTAACTGATCGCCTCCGGCTCGTCGTCGTCGCCGTAGAGATGAACCTGGACCCGATCGGGCTGGGTCCGGACATGCCAGTCCAGAACCTCGGGCAGGGTCTGGGCGCCGTGCGGCGCCGCCTCGGCCTCCTCCACCGGCAGCGGCGCCGGCTGGCGCCCCTGGGCGCCGCGCCGTGGCGTGACGCTGCCGAGGATGGCGCGCAGCAGGTCGCGCGGCGTCTCGGCGCTCGCCACCAGTTGGTCGGGCAGGCCCACGCGGAAGGCGCGCTCGATGCGCGCCAGGAGCTCGGCGCGCGACAGGCTGTCGAAGCCCAGGTCGCGCTCGAGCGCGCTGTCGAGGCCGACCTCGGTCACCACGCGCGTCGGGTGCAGCTCCAGCGTAAGCCCCTGCACCGTCTCGAGCAGCTTGCGGGCGGTATCGTCGCCCGTGCGGTCACCCTGCGCTTCCTTCGAATTCGCCATGTGTCCGGGTGCCTCCGACGCGAGCCGGGAACGTCGCCACACCCTAACGCGGGCGCGGGCGCGCGACAAGCCCGGGGCATCACACGATCGGGATAAATCGCAGCGCCGCGCTCACCCGAACGGACAGGCCTGCCGTCACGGTGCCGGTGGTGCCGGCGATACGATGCTGCCGAATTTCCCGGCGCGCTTCATCAGCCGCGCCACGGTCAGGGTGGTCGCCGGCGTGAAGTCGAGGCCGGCGACGCGCAGGCCGCGCGCCGTCCACACGTTGCAGGTGTTGAAGGCATGATAGGTCTCGTGCGAGAGATAGAAGCGGCTGTCGCCGTACAGGCCCGGTCCGAGCCGGCGCCCTGTGCCGCGCGCGTCGCGCGCGTAGCTGCCGGCGATGTAGGCGATCAGGCGCGCGAAGCCGTCCGCCGCCAGCTCCAGCCGGATGATCTCGCTGTGGGGGAAATACTCCTCCACCGCGCCGTTGAATCCCACGATGTGCAGCACGCTCGCCGTCGGCAGCAGCCCGGCCTTGAGGACGATGCCGAAGTGGGGATCCGGCGTCTGGTAGTAATCCTTGTCGCCCCAGCCCGTCTCCAGATATTCCGCATCGGGAAAATCCGCCAGCTCCGGCCAGGCCTCGACCGGAACGTCGGCGCGCCGGATCACGATGCCGGCATGCCAGCCGTGGCTGACCAGATAAATCGTCTTGCCGGTCTCATTCTCGCGTGCCGCACCCAGCTCCTGGGCCGGCGACGCACAAGCCGTGAGTACGACCAACACCAAAACCCGGGCCAGAGAGGAATTTCTTCTAATATTAGCAATAATTCCTCTCTGGCCCGGGTTTTGGGGAGGGCTATTCATGCAGGAGGGCGACGGCCGGGAAGTGGGCAAACAGGGTGGCGAGTTCGAGAATCGCGCCGTCTTCACGCGGCACGGCGTCGATACGCTCGCCGGTCAGCAGGTTGCGATAGGGTCCCCGACCCATCGGCGCGGGCAGGGTGACCGCGGTATCGCCCCACAGCGCGCCGAGTGGCGCCGCGCAATCGCCGCCGGTGAGGCGGTGATGCCAGCGCGACGCGACCACGACGAGAACGAGATCGTCGCGCGTGCGGGCGAAGGCGCAGACATGGTCGGCCCGCTCACCGCCGACCGCCAGCGGCTGATAGTCGGCGTCGCGCAGCCGCTTCCAATGATCGCGCCGGAAATTCAGCAGCCGGCGGGTGAGATGCAGCTTGGCGCGGCCATCGTCCAGGGAGTCGAGCAGGCCGTGGGCGCGTCCGGCGAGCTGGTCCGGCTCGCGGTCCCAGCCCTCGAGCTCGGCGAGCAGCGCCTCGCGCCGCGCGTAGTCCACCGGCCGGCGGTTGTCGGGATCGACCAGGCTGAAGTCCCACAGCTCGTTGCCCTGGTAGATATCGGGCACGCCCGGCGCCGTCAGCTTGAGCAGCGTCTGGCTGAGACTATTATAGTAGCCGCAACGCGCCGCCTCCCGCGCCAGCGGGCGAAAGTCGGCGAGGAAGGGGTTGCGCTCCGGCTCGTCGAGCAGCGCCTGCACGAAACCGGTCAGGGCGCGCTCGTAATCGGCGTTCGGGTTGATCCAGCTGGTGTGCACCTTGGCCTCGCGCACCGCCTTGATCATATAGGCCGTCACGCGCTTGCGGAGCCGTACGAGCGCCGCGGCGTCGGGCTCGCCGGCCGGCCAGATCCCGATCAGCGTCTGGTAGAGCAGATACTCGTCGTTACGGCTCGGCGCCGAGCCGGTGTCGAGCTTGAGCTTGCGGCTGCGGTTGATGCGCGCCCAGCGCGCCAGCGCGGCCCGCCAGGTCTCGGGCAGCTCGGACAGCACGTCGATGCGCGCGCGCACGTCCTCGCTGCGCTTGGTGTCGTGGGTCGAGGTCGACAGCAGCGTGTGCGGCCAGCGCCGCAGCCGCTCCTGGTTGGCGCGGTGAAACGCGGCCGGCGAGACGCTGAAGCGGCGCGGGTCGCCGCCGACCTCGTTGAGCGACACCAGCGGGTTGTAGATATAGAAGGTGGTGTCCTCCAGGCCCTTGGCCATGACCGGCGCGCTGTACTGCTGGAAGCGCATGGCGAAGCTCAAGACCGCCGCACGGTAGTCCGGCGCGCGGCCCTCGGTGCCGGCCACCAGCAGCACGTCGCGGATGAAGTCGAAGATGCTGTCCTCCATCGCCGGGTTGCGGCGCTTGGCCTGGGCGATCGCCCACTCCACGTAGCGCCGGTCCTCGGCCGATACGCCGGCGGCGCTGATATACGTGCGGTAGACCGGAAAGCACGCAACCACCTCCATCAGCGCGTCGCGCAACGCGATGCGGGTGAAATCGCGCGTATGCCAGTCCGGCTCCGACAGCCGGTCGAGGTAGTTGGCCAGCACGTTGACCTCGCTCGACAGGCCAAGCTTCATCACCAGCTTCTTGCGCTCGTAGAGGAGATCGTCGAAACCGACCTCCAGGCGCGCGAAGCGCTGCCAGGCGCGCAGCATGGCGCGCTCCGCCGGCGCATACACCAGCAGGCCGTTGACCAGGTTGGCGAACTCGTAGCCGGTGGTGCCGTGCACCGGCCAGTCCTCCGGCAGGCGCTCGTAGCTGGCGAGGATCTTCTCGACGGTCACGTAGGCCCGCGGCGCGACCGGCGCGGCGCCGGCCTCCTGGGTCACGGGTTGGCCGGCGGCGATGCTGGCCTGCAACCGGCGGTAGTACTGGAGCGGATCGTGCAGGCCGTCGGGATGATCGATGCGCAGTCCCGTGACTTTGCCGTGCCGCACCAGCTCGATGATAAAACGATGCGTGGCCGCGAACACCTCGGGGACCTCCTGGCGCAGGCCGGCCAGATCGTTGATCTCGAAGAACCGCCGGTAGTTGATCTCGTCCGCCGCCACCCGCCAGTACGACAGCCGATAGGCCTGCTCCTCCAGCAACGCGTGCAGCGCGTCGTAGCCGCTCGCGCCGCCGCCGCGGCCGTTGAAGACCGCGGCGGCCCCGGCCACGAACTCGCGCAGATCGCGATGCGCCTGGCAGAGCTCGGCGAGGCGCTTCTTGTGCAACAGGCCGTCGCGCGCGCGGTCGCGCGTGCGCTGCGGTTCGGTGTCGTCGCGCGCCGGCAGGTTGCGCAGCGCGGTGATGAGGCTGTGCAGCTCGATGAGCCGCGGGTCGTCGCCGCCGAGCCGGCCCTCGAGCCGCTCCAGGTCGAAGCTCAGGATGCGCGGATAGCTGCGCGGGTCGATCGGGAAACAATGGCCGTAATAGCGCACGCTGAAGCCGCCCCGCTCCGCATCGAACGCGAGCTTGAGCTCGCCGGCCTCCAGCACCTTGCCGTAGTGATTGCCCAACACCGGCAGCAGCACCTTGCCGAGCAGCTCCTCCTTGGCCGGCCACCAGTCGATGTCGAAATACCCGGCGTACAGCGAGGCCGGCCCGTTCTCCAGCACGTCCAGCCACCAGGCATTGTCGTCGCCGCCGACGCCCATGTGATTGGGCACGATGTCGAGGACCTGGCCGAGGCCCTGGGTGCGCAGCGCCTGCACGAGCTGTTCGTACTCCGCGGGGCTGCCGATCTCGGGATTGAGCGCATTGTGGTCGACGATGTCATAACCGTGCGGGCTGCCGGCGCGCGCCTTGAGATAGGGCGAGGCATAGCAGTGGCTCATGCCGAGCCGCGCCAGGTAGGGAGCGAGGCGCGCGGCGTCGACGAAGCGGAAATCCTTGTTGAACTGCAGGCGATAGGTGGCCGACGGGATGATCAGCTCCACCGGCTGCGCGACGGCGGCCGCCGGCAGGGGCGCCGGCAGCGGCGCGCGCTCGGCGCGCAGCGCCGCGGCCATCTGCACGAGGCGCTCGTCACCCGACAGCGCGCCGAGCTCGAGGTCGAGCTTGAGCCGCCAGTTCGGGCGCTCGTCGGTGGTGCCGGGCAGATTGACCTGCCGCCATTGGCCGAGCACGTCCTCCAGCTGCACCAGCATGATCCTGGCCGGGGCGCGCGCGACATAACGGTGAATGGCGCGCGCAAGCTGCGGCGTCATCTCCGGGCTCGACGCCGGATCCGTAGTCATGCCCTCCGGCAGCAGCCCCTCGCGCTCCAGCGCGAACAGCAAGCGCGCACGGTCCTCGGCGCGGCCGAGGATCTGCCGGTCGCGCTGCTCGGCCGACGGGAACAGCCCGAGCTCGGCGCGCTCCTGCAGGTCGCGGCCCTGCCAGAAGCCGGCGACGGTCGGGAGGTCGTGGGTGCTGACCGCCGCCAGCGCCTGCGCCGGGAACGCGTCCGGTGTCAGGAACTGACCGTGCGCGTCCTTGGAGAAATACAACAGCCGGTAGGACAGTATCCGGTAGCGGGTCATCGCCTCGCGCACCGCGTCCGGCACCGTGCCGAGGTCCTCGCCGATCACGACGCATTCGTTGCGCCGGCTTTCGAGCGCCAGGATCCCGAGCAGGTCCTCGAAGGGATAGAGCACGTAGGCGCCGTGCGCCGCGCTGCGGCCCGGCGGCACCCAGAACAGCCGCATGAGCCCCATGACGTGATCGATGCGCAGCGCGCCGGCGTGGCGCATCGCGGCGCGCAGCGTGGCGATGAACGGCGCATAGGCCTGCTCGCGCAGCTCGGTCGGAATGAACGGCGGCAGGCCCCAGTTCTGGCCGTGCAGATTGAAGTCGTCCGGCGGCGCGCCGACCGCCGCCTCGAGCGCGAACAGCACCTGGTGCGACCAGGTCTCGGCGCCGCCGCGGTCGACGCCGACGGCGAGATCCTGGTACAGGCCGAGCGCCATGCCCGCATCGCGCGCCCGCGCCGCGGCCGCGCCGAGCTGGCGGTCGGCACACCACTGCAGGTACTGATAGAACTCGACCTGCTCGGCGTGCGCGTCGGCGAAGGCCGCCACCGCCGGCGATTCGGGATGGCGGTAGTCCTCGGGCCATACCGGCCAGCCCCACAACGCCGGGTCCTGGCGATGGAAGTGCGCCTGCAAGGCCTCGTACAGCGCGTGCCGGAACAGATCCTCGCCGCCGGCGTCCTGGAAGGCGCGGAAGGCGCGGCCGCTGCCGGTGCCGGCGGCCAGATCGTGCTCGCCGAAGAAGTGAAACAGGCGCGCCAGCGGCGGCAGCTTGGCGGCGGCCACGCCGCGATAGTCGACCAGCGCGCTGTCGCGCAGGACGGCGAGGCGCGCCTGAAAATCGGGATCGCCGACCCACTGCTGGGCGGCCGGCGACTCGCGATACTCGGGCAGCGCCTCGACGTCGATATAAAGAATATTCAGGAACAGCCGGCTCGACGGACTGTAGGGGCTGGCATGCTCGGGATTGTGCGGAAACATGGCATGCAGTGGATTGACGCCGACCGTCGCAGCGCCCAGCGCCGCGCCGCCGGCGGCGATCTCAGCGAGATCGGTGTAATCGCCCATGCCCCAGTTGCGCGCCGAGCGCAGGCCGTAGAGCTGGACCGCCGGCCCCCAGGCGCGGCCGTCGCGCAGCGTGTCCGGCACGTGGCAGGTCGCCGGCGTTACGATCAGGCGTTGGCAGTCGCCGCTCAACGCCGCGCCGTCGGCACGCAGCTGGAAGCGGTGATAGCCGAGCGGCGCGTCAATAGGCAGCGTGAACAGATAACGCTCATAGCGCGTGCCGTCGAGATCCTGGCTGCCGTCGCGCGGCAGATCAGCCGGTCGCAGCTCGCCGGCATGGCCTTCGCCGGACTCGAGATCGAGACGCCAGTGCAGCGTCTCGCCGGCGCGCGTCGCCGGCAGCGTGAAGCCGATCTGCGGCGCGCCCTCGGCGGCGCGCACCACCCTGACCGGCGCGAGACAGCGCTTCCAGACGAGCGCCTCGCGGCGCGCCAGCGCGGCGGCGAGCGCATCGCCGTCGTGGATGTCGACGCCCATCGCCGCCAGCAACAGGCTCAGGTCCTCGGCGGCCACGTGATGGCGCTCGCCCCAGATGTCGGTGAACTCGGTGTCGATGCCGTACAAGCGGCACAGGCGATCGAGCAGCGCCGTGTCCATCAACCGCCCTCCGCCGGCACCAGCCACCAGCCGGTGCTCCAGGGCGGCAGCATGACGCCGTCGTCGTTCGACCCGGCCTGGCCGTGGGCATAGAGTATCCGGCCGGCGGGCCGTTCGGCGGCGGCGAGCGGCCGGTCGCCGAGGTTGGCGAGCAGCACCAGCCGCGCACCGTCCGCGAACGGCCAATCGACGCGCAGCGCGCGCTCGTCGAGCAGCGCATAACGCGCCTCGCCGGCCATGAGTTTCGCCAGGCGCGGGACGATGTGCTGTGCGCGCAGCCGCAGCAGGCCGCGATGCAGCGTCAGCCATTCGCGGTGCATGGGCGCCTCGCGCCGCGACCAGTCGAGACGCGAGGCGAGGAAGGTCTCGGCCGCGCCCGGATCCGGAATGCGCTCACGCGCATCCGGATCGGTGAACTCGCGGAACCGCGCGAACTCGCGCCGCCGGCCCTCGGTGACCGCCTGTGCCAGCTCACCGGCGAAATCGCAGAAGAACAGAAACGGCTCCGGCGCCGCCCATTCCTGGCCCATGAACAGGAGCGGCGGCAGCGGCGAGAGCAGCAGCAACTCGGTCGCCGCGCGCGCCGCCTGCGCCGGCGCCAGCGCCGTGATGCGCTCGCCGAAGGCGCGGTTGCCGACCTGATCGTGGTTCTGCAGGAAGGCCACGAAGCGCGTCAGCGGCAGCCCGGCGGACGGCTCGCCGCGCGGCCGGCCGTGCCGGTACGGCGACGGATCGCCCTGGTAGGCGAAACCCTCCGTCAGGCAACGCCCCAGGTGATGCAAAGGCTCGTGCGCGTAGTCCGCGTAGTAGCCGCTGTCGTCGCCGGTCACGATCACGTGCAAGGCGTGATGGATGTCGTCGTTCCACTGCGCGCGATAGGCCGGATCGCCGCCCGGCGGCGCGCCCAGGTAGTGCGCGGCGTTGTCGTCGTTCTCCAGCACCAGGTGCACGTGGCGCTGCGCGCCCGGGCCGCGCGCCACGGCGTCGGCCAGCTCCTCGAGGATGTCGGGACGCGAGTCGTCGGCGATGGCGTGCACCGCGTCCAGCCGCAGGCCGTCGAAGTGATACTCCTCCAGCCAGTAGAGCGCGTTGTGGATGAAAAAGTCGCGCACCGCGCGGCTCATCGGCCCGTCGAAGTTGATGGCCGCGCCCCAGGGCGTGCGATGGCGCTCGGTGAAGAACTGCGGCGCATAAAGATGCAGGTAATTGCCGTCCGGGCCGAAGTGGTTGTAGACGACGTCGAGCAGCACCATCAGGCCGCGGGCGTGGGCGGCGTCGATCAGGCGCTTCAAGTCCTCCGGCCGGCCGTAACCGGCGTCCGGCGCGTACGGCAGCACGCCGTCGTAGCCCCAGTTGCGCGCGCCGGGAAAGTCGGCGATCGGCATCAGCTCGATGGCGGTCACGCCGAGCTCGACCAGGTCGTCGAGCCGCACCGCCACGCCGGCGAAATCGCCCTCGGGGCTGAAACTGCCGACGTGCAGCTCGTAGATCACCGCCTCCTCCCAGGGTCGCCCGCGCCAGCCGCCGTCGCGCCAGGCATAGGCGTTGGCGTCCACCACCT
Organism: Acidiferrobacterales bacterium; assembly: GCA_036393295.1. Taxonomy (GTDB): domain Bacteria; phylum Pseudomonadota; class Gammaproteobacteria; order Acidiferrobacterales; family UBA6901; genus DASWHF01. Next base: position 28,315 of record DASWHF010000147.1, on the reverse strand, counting down.
GGCTCGCGCCGTGCACGTCGTCCGGCTGAAAGCGCGAGGCCGGATCCGGCACGCGCGTCGCGCCGTCGATGCGGAACCGGTAGCGGCTGCCGGCGGATGCGCGCTCGGTCACCAGGCCGTACCAGCCGCTGCCGTGGTTCGTCATCTCCAGGCAGGTATCGGGCGCGGCGTCGCCGAGGCACAGCTCGACGCGCTGCGCCTGCGGCGCCCACAGCCGGAAGCGCACGCGCCCGTCATCCTCGACGTCGGCGCCGAAGGGCATGGCATGGTGGCGCCGGACCTCCATTCCGCCTCCGTCAGTCCATCGGCACTTCGCGCAGCAGCGCCAGCGACCGGCCCTTGAGCGCGTAGTCCGTCTCCGGTGCGTAGCGGCCGGCGCCGCTCAGGCCGCCGGCATGGTCGGTGTCCAGCAGCATCTCCCAGCCGGTGCCGGCATGGAAACGCGGCAGCCGGAACGCGATCTCCTCGTGATGGGCATTGAACAGCAGCAGGAAATTGTCGTCGTGCAGGCGCTGGCCGCGCTGATCGTGCTCGTCCAGTTGCTCGCCGCCCAGGAACAGGCCGAGACAGCGCGCATAGCTGTGCTGCCACTCCTCGTCGCTCATCTCGCGCCCCTCCGGCGTGAGCCAGACGAGGTCCTTGGCGCTGTCGCCGTGGATGCGGCGGCCCTGGAAGAACGAGCGCCGGCGGAACACCGGGTGCTCGCGGCGCAGCCGCACCAGGCGCCGCACGTAGGCGAAGAACGCCCTGTCCTCGTCGCCGACGTCCCAACGCAGCCAGCTGAGCTCGTTGTCCTGGCAGTAGGCGTTGTTGTTGCCGTGCTGGCTGCGGCCGAGGGAATCGCCGGCCAGCAGCATCGGCACGCCCTGCGACAGCAGCAGGGTGGCGATGAAATTGCGCTTCTGCTTCTGGCGCAGCGCGCGGATCGCGGGGTCGTCGGTCGGCCCCTCGACCCCGCAGTTCCAGCTGATGTTGTGATCGTGGCCGTCGTGGTTGTCCTCGAGATTGGCCTCGTTGTGCTTCTGCTCGTAGCTCACCAGGTCCTCGAGCGTGTAGCCGTCGTGGGCGGTGATGAAATTGATGCTGGCGTAGGGGCGGCGCCCGCCGTGCTCGTAGAGATCGCTGGAGCCGGTGAGCCGGTAGGCGAGCTCGCCGATCAGGCCGCCGTCGCCCTTCCAGTAGGCGCGCACCGAGTCGCGGTACTTGCCGTTCCACTCGGTCCACCCGACCGGGAAGTTGCCGACCTGGTAACCGCCCTCGCCCAGGTCCCAGGGCTCGGCGATGAGCTTGACCTGCGACAGCACCGGGTCCTGGTGAATGATGTCGAAGAACGCGCCGAGCCGGTCGACCTCGTGCAGCTCGCGCGCCAGCGCCGAGGCCAGGTCGAAGCGGAAACCGTCGACGTGCATCTCCAGCACCCAGTAGCGCAAGCTGTCCATGATCAGCTGCAGCACCCGGGGATGCATCATGTTGAGGGTGTTGCCGCAGCCGGTGTAGTCCATGTAATAGCGCGGCTCCTCGGCGTTCAGGCGGTAGTAGGCCTCGTTGTCGATGCCGCGGAAGGCCAGCGTCGGCCCCAGGTGATTGCCCTCGGCGGTGTGGTTGTAGACCACGTCGAGGATCACCTCGATGCCGGCCGAATGCAGGCGCTTGACCATGGTCTTGAACTCGCCGACGTGGCCGCTCGCCGAGTAACGCATGTCGGGCGCGAAAAAGCCGATCGAGTTGTAGCCCCAGTAGTTGCGCAGGCCCTTCTCGACCAGGTGCCGGTCGTCGACGAAGCTGTGCACCGGCATGATTTCCACGGCGGTGACGCCGAGGCGCATGAGGTGCTCGATCGCCGGCTCGGTCGACAGGCCGGCGTAGGTGCCGCGCATGGGCTCCGGCACCTCCGGGTGCTGCATGGTGAAACCCCTGACGTGCAGCTCGTAAATGATGGTGTCGTGCCAGGGTGTGCGCGGCGGCCGGTCCTCACCCCAGCTGAAGGCCGAGTCGATCACCTTGGACTTGGGCATACCGGAGGCGCTGTCGCGCCGGTCGAAGGACAGGTCCGCCTGCTTGGACCCGACCTTGTAGCCGAACTGCGCGTCGCTCCAGCGCAGATTGCCGACGATGGACTTGGCGTAGGGATCGATCAGCAGCTTGTTGGCGTTGAAGCGCTGCCCGTCCATGGGCGCGTAACGCCCGTGGACGCGGTAACCGTAGAGCGCGCCGGGCCGCACCTCCGGCAGATAACAATGCCAGACATGGTCGGTCTGCCAGGGCATGCCGATGCGCTGGACCTCGCGCCGGCCCTTGTGGTCGAACAGGCACAGCTCCACGCCCTCGGCATGCTCGGAGAACAGCGCGAAATTGACGCCCTCCCCGTCCCAGGTCGCGCCCAGCGGATAGGGATTGCCGGGCCATACGGCCAATGACCGCTCGCTCATGTGCTGGCTCCGCGCCTTGGGATTCGGGACCGTTCTATTCCATGGCCTTGCCGCCGCCCGGGTCATTCTCACCGGTTTCGTGCAGCAGTTCCAGGATGCCGCGCAGCGGAATCGCCACCCAGTCGGGACGGTTGTTGATCTCGTAGCGCAGCTCGTAGAGCGCCTTCTCCCGCATGAACAGCTCGAGCAGCCCGCGCCCGCGCTCGAGATCCGGCAGCCGTTCGCGCCCGCCCTCGCCGGCGTCCAATCCCTGGATATAGGCCTGCAGAAAGGTGTCCGCGGTCTCGCGCTCCCACGCCTGCACGAACGGCTGCAGGCGCCGGTAGTCCTCGGGGCGCTCGGCGGTCAGGCGCCGGAGCGTCGAATAACCGGCGTAGTTGAACGAGCGCAGCATGCCGGCTACGTCGCGCAGCGGCGAATGCTTGCGGCGGCGCTCGGCCAGCGACCGCTCCGGCTCGCCCTCGAAGTCGATGATGAGCACGTCGTTCTCCATCACCAGCACCTGGCCGAGATGGTAGTCGCCGTGATAGCGGGTCTTGTGGACGCGCAGGCCCGCCGGCAGCAGCGCGTCGATGCCCGCGACCAGGTCCGCCTGGCGCGCGAGCAGCCGATCGATATCGTCCTGCAAGTCGGCGGCCAGACCGGCGCGCCGCTCGGCCAGCATGTTCAGGGTCGCGGCCGCCTCGCCGCGCACGCTGTCGGTCCACTGCTTGAGCTCGGCTTCGTCGACCTCCTTCGGGTCGAATCCCGGGTCGTCGCTGGGCTGGCCGAGCGCGCGATGCATCTCGCCGGTGCGCATGCCCAACTGGCGCAGCATGGTCTGATAGATCGCCTGGCGCGCGCTGGCCTGGATGTCCGGGCTTTCCCGCTCCTCGGCGGGATTGCCCGCGAGCAACTGTTCGAGATAATCGAGCGTATAGGTCCAACCGTCGCCCTGGTTGGCGACGAACTCCTCGAGCAGCGCCAGCGTCGTGACCTGTTCGTCGGACGTCACGAACTCCAGGTAGCCCGCGACCCGGGCGATGTGCACGTAAGGCGCGGTCTCGGTCAGAAACCGGCCCATTTCCAGCTCGGGATTAATGCCGCCGTGCAGGCGGCGGTAGGCCTTGAGCACCAGCCGGTCGCCGAGGATGGTGGAGGTGTTGCTCTGCTCCAACCCGAGCCCGCGCACCGGCAGCGACTCCAGGTCCTCCCCGACCAGCGACGCGTAACTCGCGGTCGGCACGAAGCGCAGGCGCCCGCCGTCGAACCCGAGCTCGTGATGGCGCCCCATGGCCCGCACCAGCGCCCGGCAGAAGTCGTCGTCGGCGAAGGCATCGAGCAGCAGCCCCACCCGCGGGCCGCGCCGCATGCGCGCCAGCGCCCGGTGCAGCACGGCACGCACCGGCTCCTCGCCCGGCCCCTCGTAGCACAGCACCAGGGGCAGGAAGTAGTCCTGGGTCGTACCGGCCGCCGTCTGGACCGACAGGATCGCGAACAGCCAATCCGCGTTCACCTCGTGCCACTCGGTATGCGCCCGGAACGCGACCTCGGCGACCTGCTCGCCCTTGGCCGCGAACCAGCGCTGCACCGGCAGGTAGTGCGGCCAGACCTCGCGCGCCAACTGCGCGCGTATGCGCTCGGCCATCGGCCGCTGCGTCGGGTCGATCCGGGCGATCTCGTCCGGAAACAGGGTGCGCCAGCCGGCGAACATCACCAGCAGCGGCAGCTCGAAGGCCGCCAGCCGCTCCTCGTGCCAGCGCGGCGGGTCGGCGTTCGGATCGAGCCGGAACCAGTAGAAACCGTAGCCGGGCAGCGTCAGCAGATACGGCAGCTCGCCGATCGGCGGAAACGACGTGCGGCCCATCATCTCGACCGGTACGCAGCCCTTGTAGGCGCCGAGGTCGAGCTCCACCGGCTGGGCGGCGCGCGACAGATTGGTCACGCACAGGATCGAGTCGCCATCGTGCTCGCGCAAGTAGGCCAGCACCTTGCGGTTGCCCGGCCGCAGGAACTTGAGCGTGCCGCGGCCGAAGGCCCGGTGCGCCTTGCGCACCGCGATCAGACGCTTCATCCAGTTGAGCAGCGACGACGGATCGCGCGACTGCGACTCGACGTTCACCGCCTGGTAGCCGTAGACCGGATCCATGATCGGCGGCAGATACAACCGCGCCGGATCGGCGGTCGAGAACCCGGCATTGCGGTCGGGGCTCCACTGCATGGGCGTGCGCACGCCGTTACGGTCGCCGATGAACACGTTGTCACCCATGCCGATCTCATCGCCGTAGTAAAGCACCGGGCTGCCCGGCATCGACAGCAGCAGATTGTTCAGCAGCCGGATGCGGTCCATGTCGTTGTCCATCAGGCTCGCCAGCCGGCGGCGGATCCCGACATTGACGCGCATGCGCGGGTCGTGGGCATAGGCCTGGTACATGTAGTCGCGCTCGCGGTCGGTGACCATCTCGAGCGTCAGCTCGTCGTGATTGCGCAGGAAGATCGCCCACTGGCAGTTGTCCGGGATGTCCGGGGTCTGTTCCATGATCTCGACGATCGGGTGGCGGTCCTCCTGGGCCACCGCCATGAAGATGCGCGGCATCAGCGGGAAATGGAAGGCGACGTGGCACTCGTCGCCGTCGCCGAAGTAGGGCCGCACGTCCTCCGGCCACTGGTTGGCCTCGGCCAGGAACATGCGGTCCCGGTAGCGTGCGTCCATCGCCGCGCGCAGCTTTTTCAGCACCAGGTGGGTCTCGGGCAGATTCTCGTTGTTGGTGCCCTCGCGCTCGCACAGGTAGGGGATCGCGTCCAATCGCAGGCCGTCGACGCCGGCGTCCAGCCAGAAATTCATGGCGCGTGTCACCGCCTTGATCACGTGCGGATTGTCGAAGTTGAGATCCGGCTGGTGGGAAAAGAACCGGTGCCAGTAATACTGCTGCGCCACCGGATCCCAGGCCCAGTTGGACGTCTCGGTATCGGTGAAGATGACGCGCGTGCCGGCGTACTTCTTGTCGGTGTCGCTCCACACGTAGAAGCCGCGCTTCGCCGAGCCGGCCGGCGCGCGGCGCGCCTCCTGGAACCAAGGATGCTGGTCCGAGGTGTGATTGATGACCAGCTCGGTGACGACGCGCAGCCCGCGCGCGTGCGCGGCGTGCACGAAGGCGCGGAAATCGCGCATGCTGCCGTAGTCCGGATGCACGTTGAAATAATCGGCGATGTCGTAGCCGTCGTCGCGCAGCGGTGACGGGTAAAACGGCAGCAACCACACCGTGTTGACCCCGAGATCGCGGATGTAGTCGAGCCTCTGGGTCAGCCCGCGGAAATCGCCCATGCCGCTGCCGTCGGAGTCGTAGAAAGCCTTGACGTGCAGCTGGTACACGATCGCGTCCTTGTACCAGAACTCGTCCTCCCCCATCGGGGTCGTCGTGTCCTGCTTCTTGGTCGCGCGGCGGTTCACAGGTAATAGTCGAAGTCGTGCTCGGAGCGCAGCCGGCGGCGCAGCCGGAAGACATGGCCGGGCAGGCTGTGCGGATCGATCTCCACAAAATTGTGCGGGCCATACCATATATAATGCCCGCCCGACAGCAGGTCGTGGACCTGATAGGGCTGGCCGTCGTCCAGGCCGAAGTCGGCGAGCGGCAGCTCCACCCAGCCGGACTGGGTGTGGTGCGGGTCGAGATTCACCACCGTGACGATGATGTTGGACAGGTCCGGGCTGCGCTTGCTGTAGCACAGCAGGTACTCGTTATCGATCCGGTGGAAACACAGGCTCCAGTCGCCGTGCAGCGCGGGATTCTCGCGGCGGATGCGGTTGAGCCGCGTCATCAGGTCGGCGAGGCTGTCGGCGCGCGTCAGATCCCAGTCGCGCAGCTGGTATTTCTCGGAATCCCGATACGCCTCGCTGCCGGCCTCGCGCGGCCGGTCCTCCAGCAACTCAAAGGCCGGACCGTAGACGCCGTAGCTGGCCGCGAGCGTCGCCGCCAGGGTGAGCCGGATGGCGAACGCCGGCCGGCCGCCGTATTGCAGATAGGCGTGGAGAATATCGGGCGTGTTCGGCCAGACGTTCGGCCGGAAATACTCGCGCGCGCGCGACTGCGCGAGCTCGATGAAGTACTCGGTCAGCTCTTGCTTGCTGTTGCGCCAGGTGAAATAGGTATAGGACTGGCTGAAGCCGAGCTTGGCCAGGCGGTGCATGACCTTCGGCCGGGTGAAGGCCTCGGCCAGGAAGATCGTCTCCGGATGGTCGGCCTGGATAGCCGCGATCAGGGTCTGCCACAGCGCGAACGGCTTGGTGTGCGGATTGTCGACACGGAACACGCGCACCCCCTCGCTCGCCCAGAAGCGCACCACGTCGATCAGCTCGGCCCACAGTTCGCGCCAGCCTTCCGTCTCGAAATCGAACGGCAGGATGTCCTGGTATTTCTTCGGCGGATTCTCGGCGTACTGGATGCTGCCGTCCGGCCGCCGGCGGAACCACTCCGGATGCTCCGCCACGTAGGGATGATCGGGTGCGCACTGAAAGGCGATGTCGAGCGCGACCTCCATGCCCAGCTCCTCGGCGCGCCGGCGGAAGCGGCGGAAGTCCTCGAGCGTGCCGAGCTCGGGGTGCACCGACTTGTGCCCGCCTTCGCGCGCGCCGATCGCCCAGGGGCTGCCGACGTCGTCGGCGGCCGCGGTCAGCGCGTTGTTCCGGCCCTTGCGGAACTCGCGCCCGATGGGATGGATGGGCGGGAGATACACGACGTCGAAGCCCATGGCGGCGATGTCGTCGAGCCGCGCGGCCGCGTCGGCGAAACTGCCGTGCCGGCCCCCGGCGCCGGTGGAGCGCGGAAAAAACTCGTACCAGGCGCCGAAGCGCGCGCGCTCGCGGTCGACCCGCACGCGCAGCTCGCGGTCGTAGTGGGCGGCATGGGCGCGCGCGTCGTGACGGCGCATGAGCTGCGCGAGCTGCGGATCCAGGGCCCGCGCGCGCTTCGCGCCGGGCTCGCCCACGGATTCGAGATCGTGCGCCGCCGCCGTCAGGCGCCCGGCGTCGACGCCGGCGGCACGCTGCGCCGTCGCGGCGAGCAGCCCGGCGCCGACCCGGTAGTGCAGGTCCTCGTCCTGGCCGGCCTCGATGCGCTTGCGCAGATCGCGCCGCCAGGACTCGAAATGATCGATCCAGGCGCTGACGGTGTAGCGGTAAAAGCCGGTCTCGGCCGTGACGAACGCCGCCTGCCAGCGGTCGTTGCCGAGCGCCGTCATGACGACCTCCCGCCACTCGCCGTCGGGCTCGTGGCGGTAGCGCAGCACGCTGGCCACGGCGTCATGGCCGTCGGTGAAGGCGTCCGCTTCCACGATCACCCGCTCGCCGACCGCGCGCTTCACCGGAAAGGCGCCGGCATCGACCTCCGGCGCCACGCCCTCGATCACCACGCGGCGGCGGCCGTCCTCGGGCCAGTGCGCGTCATCGATCTTGGATTTCGCCATCGTCGAATCCCGATTTATTTAGTGTAGGGTGGGGCCCTGCCCCACCGATCCACATTCCGGTGGGGCACAGCCCCACCCTAGGCCACGCCCCGGTGCCCGATACCCCCCCATCACTCCGACGGCTCACACCGGAAATACAACACCGACAACGGCGGCAGGGTCAGGCTCAGGGAATGATAGCGCCCGCTGGCCGGGACCGGCGCCGACTCGACGCCGCCGAGATTGCCCTGACCGCTGCCGCCGTAGTCGCGCGAATCGCTGTTCAGCACCTCGCGCCAGTATCCGGCGCGCGGCACGCCGACCCGGTAGTTGGCGCGCGGCTCGGGCGTGAAGTTGCACACCACCAGCACGCTGTCGTCGGCGTGCCGGCCCTTGCGCAGGAAGGCCAGCACGCTGTTCTCCCAGTCGTGGTTGTCGACCCACTCGAAACCGTCGGACTCGAAATCGCGTTCGTGCATCGCCGGCGTCGCGCGATGGAAGCGGTTCAGGTCCCGGGTCCAGTGCAGAATGCCGGCGTGCGCCGGATCGTCGAGCAGGTGCCAGTCGAGGCTGGCCTCGTGGCTCCACTCGTTCCACTGGCCGAACTCGCCGCCCATGAACAGCAGTTTCTTCCCCGGGTGGGCGTACAGATAGCCGAGCAGCAGCCGCAGGTTGGCGCGCTTCTGCCAGTCGTCGCCGGGCATCTTGCGGATCAGCGAACCCTTGCCGTAGACCACCTCGTCGTGCGACAGCGGCAGCACGAAGTTCTCGGTGAAGGCGTACCAGATGCTGAAGGTGAGCTGGTTCTGGTGATGTTTGCGGTAGATCGGATCCTTGGAGAAATAATCCAGCGTGTCGTGCATCCAGCCCATGTTCCACTTCAGGCCGAACCCTAAGCCCCCGACGTCGGTCGGGCGCGATACCATCGGCCAGGCGGTCGACTCCTCGGCGATGGTCTGGGTGTCGGGATGGTCGCGGTAGAGGATCTGGTTCATGTCGCGCAGGAAGGAGATCGCGTGCAGGTTCTCCTTGCCGCCGTACTCGTTGGGTATCCACTCGCCGGCGCGCCGCGCATAGTCGAGGTAAAGCATCGAGGCCACCGCGTCCACCCGCAAGCCGTCGGCGTGGTACTTCTCCAGCCAGAAGGTCGCGCTGCTGCCGAGGAAGCCGCGCACCTCGTGGCGACCGTAGTTGAACACGCAACTGCTCCACTCGGGATGGAAGCCCTGGCGCGGATCGGCATGCTCGTAGATGTGCGAGCCGTCGAAGTACACCAGGCCGTGCTCGTCATTCGGGAAATGCGACGGCACCCAGTCGAGGATGACGCCGATGCCGGCCTGATGGAAACGGTCGATCAGATACATCAGGTCCTGGGGATCGCCGTAGCGCGCGGTCGGCGCGTAATAGCCGGTGCACTGATACCCCCAGGAGCCGTAGAACGGGTGCTCCATCACCGGCATCAGCTCGACGTGGGTGAAGCCCAGGTCGTTCACATAGCCGACCAGCGTCTCGGCCAGCTCGCGATAGCTGAGGTGGCGATTGCCCTGCTCCGGCACGCGCCGCCAGGAGCCGAGGTGGACCTCGTAGATCGACATCGGCGCGGTCAGCGCGTTGGCCGCCTGGCGCGCGCGCATCCAGTCGGCGTCGCCCCAGTCGTAATCCAGGTCCCAGACCACCGAGGCGGTGCGCGGCGGCGGCTCGGTCTTGAACGCGTAGGGGTCGGCCTTGTCGACCGCGTAGTGCTCGTGGCCGGATTCGATGCGGTATTTGTAGATCGCGCCCCGGCCGACGCCGGGCAGAAATCCCTCCCAGATGCCGGAGCCGTCCGGACGCGCGTGGAGCGGATGCGTGGCCCCGTCCCAGCCGTTGAAATCGCCGATCACCGCCACCCGTTGCGCGCCCGGCGCCCATACCGCGAAGTGGGTGCCGGCCTGCCCGTTCGCGACCGCCCGGTGCGCGCCGAGCTTGTCGTACAGGTGAAAGTGATTGCCCTGCCGGAACAGGTAGATGTCGTAGTCGGAGAGCCCCTGCCCGCCGTCGACCGCGGCCGTCATTTTCGTCGTCTGCTTCTTCGGCATGTTCTGTCCTTGGCTGGCCGGCGCGTGCCGCGCGCACGCATGCAAATCTTGGAAATACCGCCACGATCCGCGGCGCTGACGCGCCCCGGGGCGCGGACGCTGACGGTTTGTACGACGTCGATGCAGGCCTCTCGCGGCCTGCATGAAATGTGGAGGGATTATAACAGCTTACAATCGCGATGTCGCGCCGGCGCGGGCGCGGCCTCAGTCCGCGGGCACCGTGCGGCCGCTCGCCCAGGCGCGCAGCGCGTTGACCTGTTCCGCCATCAGCACCGACAGCGGCCGGGTCTGGGCGATTTCGGCGAGCAGATGCGCACTGCCGACCGGCTGCCCGTCGGCGCGCGCGGCGAAGCGCGCCGACACCACGGCCTGCTCGAGCTCGGCGCCCGAGAACCCGTCCGCGGCCTTGGCGATCGCCGGCAGATCGAAGTCCTCCGGCTTCATGTCGCGCTTGCGCAGGTGCACCGCGAGTATCTCCTGGCGCGTCGCGGGGTCCGGCAGATCGACAAAGAAGATCTCGTCGACGCGCCCCTTGCGCAGCAGCTCGGGCGGCAGCGCCTGGACGTCGTTGGCGGTCGCGACCAGGAACACCGGCGCCTTGTTCTCCGCCATCCAGGTGAGCAGGGTGCCGAGCACGCGCCGGCTGGTGCCGGTTTGGTCGTCGCCGGAGGCCACGCCCTTCTCGATCTCGTCCATCCACAACACGCACGGCGCCAGCACCTGCGCGGCCTTCAGGGCCTCGCGGATGTTCTTCTCGGTCTCGCCGATGTACTTGTTGTACAGCGCCGCGAAGTCCATGCGCAGCAGCGGCACGCCCCATACGCCGGCGACGCACTTCGCCGCCAGGCTCTTGCCGCAGCCCTGCACGCCGAGCAGCAGCATCCCCTTGGGCACGTCCAGCCGGCTGTTGCCGGCGTCGAGAAACGGCTGTCGGCGCTTGTTCAACCAGTCCTTGAGCCGTCTCAGGCCCCCGAGCTCGGCGAAGCCGGCGGTCTCGTGCTCGAAGGCCAGGATGCCCGCCTTGCCGACCAGCTGAACCTTGGCGGCCTGCACGTCGGGGATGTCGCTGTGGGTGATGGCATTGTCCTTATATATCGCGTTGCGCACGATGCGCGTCGCGTCGCTCAGCGACAGGCCACGCAGGTTCTTGATGAGCAGCTCCAGCGCCTGCTTGTCGGCCTTGAGTTTCTGCTTGCTCTTGAGGCTCCACAACTTCGCCTCGTCCAGCACCATCTGGCGCAGCTTGAGCTCGTCGGGCAGCTTGAGCTCGTAGCGCGCCGTCAGGCTCTTGAGCTCGTCGGGCAGGTCGACCGCGTGGCTGACCAGCACCAGGGTATTGGCGTTGATCTCGTAATCCTGCGCGATCTCGCGCAGGAAGCGCACAATGCGCGGATTGGTCAGATAGGGATGAAAATCCACCAGCACGATCACGCTGCGCCGGGTGTGCTTCAATACCGACGTCAGCATGTCCTCGGGGTCGAGCGTCGGATTGTCCGGCGCGCTGCGGTAATCGTCCTTGATCCGCCACCCCTCGGCGCTCGGCGCGCTCGCGCCGGAGGCGATGTGCTCCTTGAGGCCCTCGGTGGCGGTCCACACCACCAGCCGGTGGCCGTCGCGCACCGCGATCTGCTTGAGCAGGTCGAGCGCGCGCCGCTCCTCGTGGGTCTCCACGACCAGCAGCGGGAAATGCGACTTGATGAGCAGCGCGAGATTCTGCTGGTCGGGCATGGCGTGCCGGGGTCGTGGTTTTTTCCGAGTATAGCAGCCCGGTGGCACCGGCGGGACGGCGCCCAGCCGGGTACCGTGCCCGGAAACTCCCGTCACGCGCCGTCGAAATACCGGATCATGCGCTCGCGCATCGCGGCGTCCGGCAGGCGGCCGCGGGCCGCGCCCATGTTCTCGACCATGTGCTCGACGCGCGAGGTGGCCGGAATGGCGCAGGTGACCGCCGGGTGCGAGACGACGAACTTGAGAAAGCACTGCGCCCAGTTCGCGCAGTCGATCTCCCCCGCCCACTCGGGCAGCGGCTTGCCGCGCACCCGCCGGAACAGGCCGCCGCGCTGGAACGGGCGGTTGATGATGACCGCAACGCCGCGCTCGGCGGCGAGCGGCAGCAGGCGCCGCTCGACCTCGCGGTCTTCGAGGTTGTAGGTGAACTGCACGAAGTCGAAGCGCTCGCGCCTCAGCGCCGCCTCCAGCTCGTCGTGCCGGCGCCCGTGCGAGGTGGTGATGCCGAGGTAACGTATCCTTCCTTCGGCCTTCCAGTCCTTGAGCGTCCCGAGGTGCGTCTCCCAATCGAGCATGTTGTGGATCTGCATCAGATCGAAGCGCTCGACGCCCCACAGTTTCTCCGAGGAATCCATCTGCATGATCCCGAGCCGCCGGCCAGGCGTCCAGACCTTGGTCGCGGCGAACAAACCACCGGAATTCTGCAGACGTTTCAGACACCAGCCGATGACTTCCTCTGAAGAGCCGTACATCGGAGACGAGTCGACCACCCCACCGCCGTGGGCCACAAATGCGCGCAGCACCTCGAGCCGCGCCGCGCGCGCATCGAGGTCGTCACCAATGTCGAAGGTCAGCCACGACCCCATTCCAATTATCGGCACGCGTTCACCGGTTGCGGGAATTCGGCTGGTGATGGATAGCATCGGCAAACCTATCCCCTGTCGCGGCAAGGATAAAGCGGCTAGGCCCAATCCGCCGAGAGTCTGGAGAAATCCACGCCTGCTCTGTCGCATATCGCTTATTTACCGCGTTCAGCTCGCGCAGGAAAGGTGTCGACACGAGGAAAAACGGGAAGCGGTTGCTTTTCGTCGACGCCGCCGGACTCCAAGGATAGCGCGTACCTGGCTCGATCGGGATGCGGCTGGCCTCGCCGTTCCGGTCGCCGGCGGGCCTGATCGCCTTATTGGCCGAATTAGCCCATTATTGGGACAAGGGATTGCGCTGCCCAAGGGGACGCTTACCCACCGATTCTGCTAAGTAACTCTTTAAGGGGGTGCTTAGATCAGATTTCCTTGACAAAACGCCATCATGCCAGTTATTTTTACGAGGCCGGGCTCGTGCGCGCGAAGCGGCGGAGCTGTGCCCAGAAAACAACTCTTATCGTTTTCCATCCAGCCCATTAAGCAGCTCGAGAAGCATCAAGCGATGCACAGGGAATCCTTAATTATCAGCGATTATTAGCGCGCCGAAGTCAAGAGTGAATAGACGCTCTGCTTGGAAATTAGCCGATTCCCCGAGCATCGCTTGCAACGAAACTATGCGCGGGCTTCTTAGTCGCGTAAACACAGAGCAAATCCTTTCTGGCTGCCATCTTCGTCACGCCTACACAGAGAAGGCGGCAAGATTCGCAGGAAACCTCTCGCCAACTTCAGCAAATCAATCGTGCTCTCAACTAGGCTCCTTTGCGTCAGATTATCGCGTTTCAAGTCAGAGGCGATTGAATCCCGAATTCTGGATAATGTTTCGGAAGGGAGGAAAAGACGAGCCCTCAAGTTTGTTCGTCCCGAGGACAGACTGAGGTCCATGATGAGCGAGCTCTTGCTGCGGCATTCGCTCGACGGGTTGGGTGTGGGAGAGTATCCGTTGGACCTTCGCACTGCTCGCTTCGGCAAGCCAAGTCTCGCCAACTACCCAGGAATACATTTCAACATTTCTCACGCCGGAAGATGGGTGGTCTGCGCCGTTTCATCGGAGGAAGTAGGGGTCGATGTCGAACAGATAAGGAGCATTGATCTTGCAATCGCTCGCCGATTTTTCGCACCTTCGGAATATACCACCTTGATGTCTCTCGAGGCGGGTGACAGGCTCGACTTCTTCTTTAGGTTGTGGACGATCAAAGAGAGCTATTTGAAGGCGTTGGGCACCGGCCTGCACAAGGAACTTTCCTCCTTTTGCGTTGAGATATGCCCAAGTGGAGACGTGTCGCTAAAGGACCCCCACGGATACGCCAAGAACTTCAAAATCGCCGAACTATTTCTCGATAACAGACACAAGCTTGCATTGTGCACCTCCGATTCTCCTTCCCCATACAGCCTGACGAAGCTTGAGTTCGACGATTTCGTTCGGCTATCTGAAGGCATAGGGATGCTCCGGCCTATGTGAAGAGGAAGATCGAATTTTCCTGGCCCTTCAGTGTCCTGAAACGACCGAGGGCTTCCGCATTCTTGATTTGCATACAGATGTTCTCTTGCTATTCGCTTCATTTTGCTTCGCGCTGAGCAATCGCCATCTCTGCGTCCTTAGAATTGCACTGGTGTCGCCCACACCGACGATTTTCAGATGCCGCAGACTCATGAAATGCTGCCGAGGGCAGCTTTCGCTTTCGGCATATACCATTTGCTCTGCTCGCGGATCTTTATCCTTGGGTGTTATCGCGCTCTCGCAGACCACGACCATAATTTTTCGGAATTCCCACCGAGCACCAAAGGGCGAATCTATGTTCAATCACATTGTGGACGCCGAACCCGAGCATTGGGGCAACGGCCGCACATTTCAGTGCACACATTTCAGCACATAGGTAGGGAAATCAATATGGAAGCGCTACAAACAGACAAGCAAAAGGAATACCCGAGCGAGGCGAAGATGAATGGTCCGCTGGAAAATGCATCGCTTCATTTTGAACGGGCTGCCGAAAGGCTCGGAAGTGCTTCTTTCAAGCGAGAATACGGCCTCAAATACGCCTACCTGTCCGGCGCGATGTACCGAGGAATCGCGTCCAAGGAACTTGTCGTCAGCATGGGGAAAGCGGGTTTGCTCGGTTTCCTCGGAACAGGGGGCTTAAGCTTGGACCGAATTCGATCCGATATCGAATCCATCCAAAAGGAATTGTCGCAAGGACAGGCATACGGAATGAATTTGATTTGCGACGTGTCGGACCCCTCGATGGAGATGAAAACTGTTGAGGTATATCTGGAGAAAGGTATCCAGAGAATTGAGGCCTCCGCATTCATGCAGATAACCCCCGCCTTGGTTTATTATCGCTTGAAGGGGTTGGAAAAGAAGCCCAACGGAACCCTCGAATGCCGTCACAAAATATTGGCAAAAGTTTCCCGTCCTGAGGTAGCGAAGGCGTTCATGAGTCCGGCGCCCGAGCGCATCGTTACCAAGCTGCTGTCGCAGAACAAAATCACTCCGGAACAGGCACAATGGGCTGAATCCATGCCGATGGCGAACGACATTTGCGTAGAGGCGGACTCCGGAGGCCATACCGACCAGGGGGTTGCCACCGTTTTGCTGCCTGCGATTCAAAGCTTGCGTAAAGAAATGGGTATGGATGAGAGAAACCTGCGCATCGGCTTGGCCGGCGGCATCGGGACTCCGCAAGCGGTCGCCGCCGCGTTTGCAATGGGCGCCGATTTCGTGCTGACGGGATCCATAAATCAATGCACGGTCGAGTCAGGAATGAGTAGCGCGGTTAAGGATCTGCTCCAGGACATCAACGTTCAAGATACGGCATACGCTCCCGCCGGAGACATGTTTGAGATGGGTTCAAAGATTCAGGTTTTGAAAAAAGGGCTATTTTTCCCGGCAAGAGCCAACCGGCTATTTATGCTTTACAGCCACTACAACGCCTTGGAAGAAATTCCCGAAACTATCCGGAAACAACTCGAAGACAAATATTTCAAAAAGAGCTTTGAAACGATCTGGCAGGAGACGAAAACCTATCTTGAAGGAAGAGGCAAAACTGAGGAAATTGAAAAAGCCCAGCGCCACCCTAAGTATAAAATGGCTCTCGTTTTCCGTTGGTACTTTGGCTACTCGATCCGACTAGCCTTTTCCGGGGACGATAAAAATCAGGTGGACTATCAAGTGCATACCGGACCGGCATTGGGCGCGTTCAATCAATGGGTGAAAGGCACCGAATGGGAAAGCTGGAGAGCCCGTCATGTGGACCAGATCGCCTATAAACTGATGAAAGACGCCGCGATACTTTTGGTCGGCAGGCTGCAGGAACTAATGGAAACCGAGCTTTAACGATCGATCACGGCAACCTTAAGGAAGAATAGATGAATTACGTCGGAATCGAAGCGATGAATGTCTTCGCAGGAACGACCTACCTGGACGTGAACAAACTGGCTGAGCACCGCAATCTGGACATCGCCCGATTCAAGAATTTGCTCATGAAGGAGAAAACAGTCGCATTGCCCTATGAAGATCCGGTCACCTTCGGGGTCAATGCCGCGAAACCTCTCATAGACGCTCTCAGCCCGGAGGAAAAGGACCGGGTGGAGATGGTGATCACCTGCACGGAATCGGCTTTTGATTTCGGTAAATCCATGAGCACCTATTTTCATCACCACTTGGGGTTGAATCGCAATTGTCGCTTGTTCGAGTTGAAAAACGCCTGTTATTCCGGTGCGGCGGGGCTGCAAATGGCGGTCAATTTCATCATGTCACAAACGTCGCCGGGAGCCAAAGCGCTGGTCATTGCAACGGACATTGCCCGTTTTATCGTGGAGGGTGGAGAAGACGCTGTCACGCAGGACTGGTCCTTTGCCGAGCCCAGCAGCGGCGCCGGGGCGGTGGCGATGCTGATCAGCGAAATCCCCAGTGTATTTCAAATCGATATTGGGGCGAACGGCTATTACGGCTACGAGGTAATGGATACTTGCCGACCGTCGCCCGACACCGAGGCTGGAGACGCCGATTTATCGCTCCTTTCCTATTTGGATTGCTGCGAGAAATCGTTCCTGGAATACAAGAAACGCGTGCGCGATGCTGACTACTCCACCTCCTTTCAGTACTTAACGTTTCATACCCCTTTTGGAGGCATGATCAAGGGAGCCCATCGCAGCCTGATGCGCAAGATGGTTCAGGCCCAGCCCAATGACATTGAAAAGGATTTCCAGCAACGCGTCGTTCCGGGATTAACTTATTGCCAACGCGCGGGCAACACCATGGGGGCCACGGCGATGTTCGCTCTGTTCAGCACAATTGACAACGGTGATTTCGAAACGCCACAAAGAATCGGCTGTTTCTCCTACGGATCAGGCTGTTGTTCGGAGTTCTTCAGCGGGATAGCCAGAAAAGAAAGCCAGGAACAGCTACACGCACTCAAGATTAGAGATCACTTGGACAAACGTTACGAGCTGTCCATGAATGAATACGAGGAACTCCTGCGCCGTAGCAGCCAGGTAAAATTCGGTACCCGCAATATCCGTTTGGATACCGATTTCGTTTCCGACGCAAGACACATGCAAGAGCGGCCGACGCTGTTTTTGAAGGAGATCAAGGAATATCACAGGGAGTACGAATGGATATCTTAGCGCCGACAAGAGCATACGAAACCATCAAAGTCCGCTGGGAAAATGAGATTTGCTATCTTCAAATTCACCGCCCGGAAGCCAATAATACTATCAATGATCTTCTGATCGAAGAGTGTCAAAAAGTCCTAAGCGTGTGCGAATCATCCATGAAAATTCTGGTACTGGAGGGCCTGCCAGACGTGTTCTGCTTCGGCGCGGACTTTCAGGATATGCAAGAAGCAATAGAGCGAGGCGCCCAACCGGAACAAAACCCCGAATCCCTATACAATTTATGGCTACAACTGGCACGTGGCTCTTACATTACCATCGCTCACGTTCGCGGAAAAACAAACGCTGGGGGCGTCGGCTTTGCGGCTGCCTGTGATATCGTGCTCTGCGATGAGAAAACGACGTTCAGTCTGTCGGAATTGCTCTTCGGGCTGATGCCGGCCTGTGTCTTGCCGTTTCTGATCCGTCGAACCGGAATTGCGAGGGCTCATTATATGACATTAATGACCCAACCCATTTCAGCCAAACAAGCCCAAACTTGGGGATTGGTGGACGCGTATGAGGAGAACAGCGAAAATTTATTGCGAAAGCATCTATTACGCTTGAGGCTCCTCTCCAAGGCGGGAATTGCCCGATACAAACGATACATCAATACTTTGAGCGATTTTCTCTCTGCTTCCCTGTCGAAGGCGGTTAGAACCAACAGGGAGGTATTTTCCGACCAAGACAATCTGGCGAAGATCGACCGTTACGTGAAAACGGGAAAACTTCCCTGGGAAAAAGAGAATCACTGAAGTGTGCCCAGGTCTCTGCGTACCTGTTCGCCGAAGGCATCGAGCCAAAACGCGAAAGGCAGAATTTGTTCTTTTAATAACCAAGATATCCTCTCGACGTCGTTGCATTTCCGCATCATGTCATCATATTGACCGGACGTTCCCTGGCATGGTTTCGAGAGAGGGGGTCGCTCCCCTCCCCGGCCCCCGCGGGACATAGCGCGAGGCGGCGGCAACAGGACTCTTGGTGTCTTGGCGGCTCCATGTCACATGACAATCTGTCAGGCATTTTGACGCTTCAAGCGGAATTGCCACTGCAGACTTCTATTCCCCAATAACATGTGGCGACCAGTCGCCGTGCCGGAGTTTTAAATGCACGCTACCGAAATCTTTTTGATAGCAATGTTGATCATTTTCTCCCTCCCTTATCTGGTCTGGCGGCTGGGCCGAACCGAGTCGTTCGCTCCGCTTGTGGTCGTGCAGATTGTGACCGGAATTCTGCTCGGCCCCGGCGCGCTGGGCGCCGCCTTTCCCGACCACTATCGCTTCATCTTCAACCCGCAGGTGGTGCATGCGTTGAACGGTATCGCCTGGTGGGCGGTCATGCTGTTCGTATGGATCGCGGGTATCGAGCTCGACCTGCACCAGACCTGGAAGCACCGACGCGAAAGTCTCACTACGGCAGGGCTCGCACTCGGCACGCCACTGGTACTGGGCTGCCTCGCGGCGCTGGCACTGCTCGCTTGGCAACGAGAATGGGCGGGCCCCAGCGCGATGTCGTGGCAGTTCGTCGCCGGCATCGGTATGGCCTGCGCGGTAACGGCGTTGCCGATTCTTATTCTGTTCATGGAAAAGCTCGGGATTCTGCGCCGAACACTGGGGCAACGCGTCCTCCGCTATGCAAGCCTCGACGACATTGCGATCTGGGCCGTGTTGGCGCTGATACTGATGGACTGGGGACGCATCGGACTCCAAACACTGTTCGTGCTCGGCTTCGCGGTCGCGGCCTGGCTGTTCCGCCGCCTGGTCCCGCGTCTACCGGAGAGCGACCGCTGGTACGCCGGTCTGATATGGCTCGCCGCCTGCGCCCTCGCGGCCGACTGGGCGGGACTGCACTTCATGGTGGGGGCGTTTCTCGCGGGTTTCGCGTTGGACGCCGGCTGGTTTGACCGCAAGCGAATGGACCTACTGCGCCATCACGTCTTGTTCGTGGTGATGCCAGTATTTTTCCTCAGCACGGGGTTGCGCACCACCTGGACCGTTGGTGCCGGATCGGTGTTGTTCGCGGCGGCGTTGTTGCTGTTGGCCTCCATTGGCGGTAAGTTGCTCGGTGCTCACATCGCCGGGCGCGTGCTGCGCTGGCCCAAGGGCGAGGCCGCCGTAATCGGCTGGTTGTTGCAAACCAAGGCCCTCATCATGATCATCTTCGCCAACATCCTGCTCGACAAAGGTATTATCGCCAGCACGACGTTCACCGCGCTGTTGCTGATGGCCGTGGCCAGCACCATGCTGTCGATTCCGATGGTAACACCAAAAATCGCGCGCCTGCGGGGTAAAGACCATATCGTCGCTGGCGAGCGCTCGCCGCGCCCGGCGCCCACCGCGCTTGGCGAAGCCGCGGTCAGTGCGGATCACATCGAGACGGTAGGTGCTCGGAACCTGGAAGCCACTCCGGCGCTCGGTCCGACCGATGCGTAGTCATGCCTCGGCGTACAAGCGAATGCGCTGCGCCGCGGCATGTTCATCCCGGTTGGTCCGCGCCGCAAGGAACAACGCGGCCGCGACCGGATCGCAACGGCATGCGCGGGCGGAATCCGCGCCGCTCAATTTACCTCGGCTCACCCGCCTCATCGTTCTATTCGCCCAACGCGCCGAGAAGTCCGCTCGTTCGGCGAAGGTTTGGAGTCTCAGTTTGCGCTTCGGATGCATTAGGAGATAATCGTGCAGCGCTACATTGAATGGATCGTGCGTTACCGTTGGTTGGTGCTGATTCTTACTGCCGTTACTACTTTGCTGTTGGTCGTGCAGGCAAAACATCTGCACGTCGAGATCGATACCGACCGCATGCTGCCGCAATCCCATCCTTATGTCGAGGGAAGCAATGCTGCCGAGCGACTATTCGGCTCGAGATTCGTGGTCGTAATCGGCGTCACGCCGAAGCAGGGAGATATCTTCCAGCCCGACGTACTCAACAGCGTACACCGCATCACGACGGCGTTGACGCAGACCCCGCGCGTAGTGAAGGAGAATGTCCTTTCCCTCGCGGCGCGGCGCGCCAAGAACATTATAGGCACGAGCGAAGGGATGGAAGCCCAACCGCTCATGGAGACCGTGCCCCGCACACCGGCAGAGATGGCAGCCCTGAAACGGGCACTAGAGCGTAACCCGGCTTATATCAACTCCATCGTGTCCAGAGACTTCAAGACCGCCGCCATTATCGCGGAATTCAAGGACCGTTCGGGCGGCTTCCAGGGGATCATAAACGCTGTGATGCCGATCGTGGATCAAGAGCGAAGCGAAGCGATCGAGATCAACGTCAGCGGAAATCCGTCGTACCTCGCCAAGATCGAGGCATTCTCACAGCGCATGGTATTCCTCGTGCCCATCGCTATCCTACTCGTTGGCCTGATTCACTTCGAGGCATTCCGCACCGTCCAAGGCCTGCTGCTGCCGCTTGCGACCGCCTTGCTCGCGATCGCCTGGGCCATTGGCATCATGGGCGCGTCCGGAATTCCGCTCGACGCGTTCAATGTGACGACACCGATCCTGATTCTGGCCGTCGCTGCCGGTCACGCGGTACAGCTACTTAAGCGCTATTACGAGGAGTATCATCATCTCCGCCAAACGACATCGTTGACCCCCGAGGAGGCAAACAAGCGCGCGGTCATCCAGTCAATCACCAAAATTGCGCCCGTCATGTTGACGGCGGGCGGAGTCGCCGCGATTGCCTTTTTTTCGCTCATGATCTTCGAGATTCTGGTGGTGAAGACGTTCGGCTTTCTCGCCGGCGTGGGAATCCTGAGTGCGCTTATTATCGAGTTGACATTCACCCCGGCGTTGCGCAGCCTGCTGCCCGCGCCCGGCATGAAAGAGATGAAACACGAGAGCGAAATTACCGTATGGGATCGTATCACCGACACCATCGCAGGCTGGGTCATCAGCCCCACCCGGCGCTGGATTTACCTATCCGTTGCAGTGCTCACAGCGGTTGCATTGATCGGCATGAGTCGGATCGCAGTCGACAACTCGGCAAAATCGATGTTTTCCGACGACTGGCAATTCGTCAAAGACGATGCGGCGCTGAATGAGCGCCTGGGAGGTACAGAGCGGCTCTATTTCATGGTGGTGGGCGATCAAGCCGACGCAATCAAAGACCCGCGAGTACTCCAGGCGATGGATGCCACGCAGCGATTCCTGGAAACCCAGCCACACGTCGGCAAGACGCTCTCGCTGGCCAATTTTGTGCGTCGTATGAATCAGGCGATGCACGGAGACGATCCCGCGTTCAATAAGATCCCCGACAGCCAGCAGTTGATCTCCCAATATCTCTTCCTCTACTCCATCTCTGGCGAACCGGGCGATTTCGACAGTTACGTGGACTACGATTATCGGGCAGCCAATATCAATGTGTTCCTGAAGAGCGGCAGTACCGCCGACCTCTCCAGGCTCGTCCCGAAGCTCCAGGCCTTCGCGGCCGGGCACTTTCCTGATACGGTGCACTTCAAGATCGGTGGCAGCGTACCGGGTGCCTCGGCCCTCAATGAGACAATAGTGCGCGACAAAATCCTCAATATCGCTCAACTCGCCGGCGTGATATTTGTCGTCGCATCGTTGGTGTTTCGCTCGCCACTTGCAGGCGCGCTCGTGCTGTTGCCTCTGCTACTCGCCGTGTTGGTGAACTTCGGCATGATGCTCGGTTGGGGTGGGATTCTCCTGAACATCCCTAATTCCTTGAGTTCAGCGATGGCGATCGGCATCGGTGCGGACTACGCTATCTATCTCATTTACCGCATGCGCGAGGAGCTGTCACAGGGCACTGCAGAGCATGACGCCGTGCGCAAGGTGCTCGCCACAGCGGGCAAGGCCAGTCTGTTCGTTGCCTCGGCGGTAGCGGTAGGCTACAGCGTGCTGCTGCTCTCGAAGGGCTTCTATATCCATGTCTGGCTCGGCATGTTGATCGCGACCTCGATGATCGCGAGCGTATTCGCCGCCCTGACGCTCATTCCGTCGTTGATCCTGCAATTTCGTCCCAATTTTGTGTTCCGTCCACGGAAGTCGCAGTTCAAACATGCGGCGGCGAGAACGGTGCCGCTGTTGTTGGTCTTCATCGCATTTTCCCTGTTGCCGCGCGAGGGCTCGGCGGGAGAACTTGGCGCAATAGAAATCATGGAGAAAAACTACGTGGTATCTAAGGTTCTCGATTCGGTATCCAACGCGACATTCACACTGATCAACAAAAGTGGTCAGCAGCGGGTTCGCAAGACCTTCGGTACCACGAAACTCCACGGATCCAACAACGACACCATGCGTATGACCCGCTTTCTTTCGCCGCCCGATATCAAGGGCACCGTGACGTTGCTGATCGAGCACAGCGACAAGAATGATGACATCTGGGTGTACCTGCCTGCACTCAAGAAAGTCCGCCGCCTTGTATCCAGCAACAAGAAGAACAGCTTTGTCGGCACCGACTTTTCCTACGGCGACATCCTGGGACATAAGGTCGGCGAATGGAATCACCGAATCGTGAAGGAAGACGTGGTCGATGCCAAACCCGCCTGGGTCATCGAAAGTACGCCAAAGACGGAGCAGGTAAAGAACGACTCCGGCTACTCCAAACGAGTCGGTTGGATACTCAAGGACAATTTTGTCACCGTCAAGGGGAAATTTTACGACGTCTCCGGGCAATTGCTCAAGACCACCAAAGCGTCGGACGTCCAGCTCGTAGATAAAGAGCGGAATAAATGGCAGCCGATGAAACTCGAGGCGGAAAACGTACAGACCAGTCATCAGACTGCTATCGAGTTCGAAAACTTCCGTGCCAACCAAAACGTCAGGGATGACTACTTCACCACCCGCTACATGGAGCGGGAGCGATGAGGCAATGGAGTATCGGATTTGCTTTCGCCACCATAGTTTCCACAACCACTGCCACGGCGACCGAAGGGTTGATTCCGAATACGGCTTTGGAGGACACGCTGTCCTGGATCAACCTCTCCGGCTCATTGCGCGGCGGGTACTGGAGTGGTTCGCGGAATCTCGACGACCGCCACGATCTCGCCGTCGGCTCGGTGTGGCTCAAGGCGGCACCGCAGCTCGGTGATTTTGGCAACATCGTTTTCGATGGTCGGCATGGCAATCATGCCTTTCCCGGAAGCGGGCAACCGGAACGGGTGCGCGAGTTTTACCTCGAATCGTCGTACGGAAACGTGGATCTCCGTGTCGGACGACAACTTCTGATCTGGGGACGAGCTGAT
Source organism: Acidiferrobacterales bacterium (assembly GCA_036393295.1). GTDB lineage: Bacteria > Pseudomonadota > Gammaproteobacteria > Acidiferrobacterales > UBA6901 > DASWHF01. The sequence continues at coordinate 4,878 of DASWHF010000147.1, read as the reverse complement.
CGGCTGAACCCAACCGACAATATAACGCCCCGTGATTTCACTCTGTTGGTTCCCGAAGATACCGATCAGCGTTTTGGTACCTTCATGGTGAAAGGCGCCTATCACCTAGATAGTCTTTCATTTACCGCCATCTGGTCGCCTGAATTCGAGCCTAATGTCGTACCAATCGCCGCGACTCCCGGGATTCGTCTCAGCGAGGAAGTCGAAACGCATCGGCGCTCGTGGGCCGTCAGACTTGAGCAGTCCGGTGCCGCGATCGATTGGTCGCTGTCATATTTGGACGGCTTCAATCTTAACGTCGATATCGGCATTGCGGCGATCGAACCGAGTGGTCTTGTTCTCTCCCTGCGTCATCTGCCCACACGCGTCGTCGGCGCCGATTTGGCCACTACAGTAGGCCGTTATGGTCTGCGCGCCGAGGCCGCCTACACCCGAACCGAGGACACGAGTGGCGTCGATCCTTTTGTCATGAACTCGCTCTTCTATCTTGTCGCGGGCGGTGACAGAACTTTTTTCGAGTACCTGAACGTCAATCTGCAAGCATTCGTGCGACATGTCTCCGACTTCAAGAATGCCAACGAGATCACCGATCCCCTTGTGCGCATGGTCGCTGTCCAGGAAGCCATCATCACCAACCAGCTGGATCGTAATACGTATGGCTTGGCCGCCCGTATCAGCAACAAGTGGTTCTACACGACGCTCGATGCGGAGCTGGTGGCAGTCTACAGCTGGCCGCGCCACGACTACGTCGTCCGCCCTAAATTGAGCTACGCGTTTACCGACCGATGGATCGGTACACTCGGCGCAGATGTGTTTCGCGGCGACCCACAAAGTTTTTATGGTCGCCTGAGATCGAATTCCCTGGTATTCGGCGAGATTCGATTCACGTTCTGAGTGCGAAATACTTATTCAACTCGTTGAATTATAACGTAATATTCGTAAAGTGGATTCAAATAAGAAGACTAAAACGGTCCGTTCCCGGGGCGCAATGAGCACGAATGGGATTCGATAGAGGAGTATTCGAACAACAACTTACCTTATGCCTGGAATGAGTTGTGTGATTAGATAATGGCTCAGGCCACATCAAGAATCTTACGTACTTCTACAGGCTGGTATCGCGATCGCCTCCTTCCTCCCTCTACGTTTAATTCCTATCGCTTTTTGTGGGAAGGTTCAGGGCAATATAATTTTCTTGAATCGAGTTAAATCACCTCCTAGCGGAGAGAGAATGCTCAGAGCCTGCCAGCACTCGCGCCCTCTACCTCCATGTTTGACCCAGTTCGCCAGAGTCCCCGAAGGCCCCACATCCACGAAAATATGGGGTTCGTCGGCATCGAGTCGTTCCAGCAGGGACTGGAATTCCCCCGGCTCTCTGACCGCTCTCCACAGGGACTTGGCATAGCTGCCGGAGCGGGGCTCGGTAAACTGCTTCAATATTGGCAATCTTTCCTGGCATGCCGTGTCACTTCCGAAATACCCCATCCAGTGGTTACGCATCGGCTCCAACAATGGGCTATGGAACGGCACACGAACCGGAAGAACTTGATATGAAACGCGTCGGGTTCTCAGCGCATTTTCGAGCGCTCCCAAGTTCCGCCGCGCGCCGGCCAATACAATGGCCCCCGGAAAGCTCACCCCTGCTAGATAGGCTAGCCATTTGACATCTGGATTCTCATCGTAGAAGTGCCGATGCTCCAGCACCGCCATAAGAAACCCGTCCTCAACATGGGCACCGGCCCACTCCGCTTGGCGAGCAGCCATTTCCAGGGCACGGTGGATCGTCATTCTGCCGGCGAACGCATGAGCGGAATATTCTCCAAGACTGAATCCGATCACCAGGTCCGGTTCCAACCCATTCCGCAGCAGGACCATGGCGAGGGAATATTCAACCAAAACTACAAGTGGATGGCTGTACCGAATGTCTACCAGCGGTACTTGGATCGATTTGGGGCCATACAACTCCTCAATCAAAGAATACCCTTCTCTCCTCTGGTACCAGTCGTCGAGACTAGTCATTAGCTCTCGAAATCCTTTGTCTCCATCAAAAAGCTCCCTTCCCATTTGATAGTACTGGGAGCCCTGGCCTGGAAATAGGAATACCATTTTTGGCTTGCGGGAATGCTCCGGTTTGCTCATGCCGCCACCATGGCCATCCGTTTGCGCAAACCCAAGAACACATTTTCCAGATCCGATTTTTCAACCCCCAGAACGGTCGAACTGCCGACGAAACTACCAAACCTCATGGTCAGGGACATGATCCGGTTGCTTGCAAGTGCATCCAAAAAACTCTTTCCCCAGCGAAACGCCCACGAGGACTGTTTAAAAGTAATGAACAGGAAAAACGGAATGAAACACGCTCTTAGATCTAGCATGCTGTTACCACCAATAAGTTCAACGCTTGAACGATTCACCGCTTGAACCAGCCGAATGAAATTGGGAGCTTACGGTGAGAGTTTTTGCTCTTTCGGATATTCACGTCGACTACCGCGAAAACGAACAATGGGTGTCCGACCTCTCGGACGCCGATTTTCAAGATGATACTCTACTCCTCGCCGGAGATGTTTCCGAAAACCTGCGCCTAATGGAGCGTTGTTTCCTTCGGCTCACCCGCAAGTTCCGCCGGGTGGTCTTTGTCCCCGGAAACCATGACCTGTGGGTCAATAGAAGCGAAATACCCGATTCGGTCAGCAAATATCAACGCATACTCAAACTTGCGGCCGAAACAGGGATTATGATGGAACCGACTCACTGCGAGGGACTGTGTATCGTGCCTCTACTTGGTTGGTACGACTTCGCCTTCGGCGAACCCGACGCGCAGCTGCTCAGCGCCTGGATGGACTTCAAGGCCTGCGCATGGCCGCCCGATTGGAACATGAAAGACGTCACTGAGTTTTTTGTGAACAAAAACGCGATTACTCGAAAGCTCAATAGTGGCGCCCTCATCACGTTCTCCCATTTTCTGCCGCGCATCGACCTTTTGCCCGAGTATATTCCTAAATCTTTTCGATATCTTTATCCGGTAATGGGAAGCCCGAAGCTTGAAAAGCAAATCAGGGCGCTAAACCCTCAGATCCACGTCTACGGCCATAGCCATGTCAATCGACAGGTGCGCTTGAACGGAATTCTCTACGTTAACAATGCCTTTGGCTCCCCCTCCGAAACGCGGACATCCAGAAAGGACCTGCTTTGTATATATACGAATTAGGACCCCCGGGCATATTTCCTCATGCATCGTCACCACATTGTCGATGGCAACATGGTGATCCGCACTACTCCAGATCCCGGGTTGCCGCGCCCAACTGCTCGACTCAATCGCGGCCGCTACTGTTCTGAGGGGCTCTATTGCTTCAAAAAATCCACAATTTTTCCTATGACCTTCTCTTCTCTTAAAATCTTGAAATGCTCCAATCCTTGAGTAACGAATAATTCAGCGGTGGGATCCCCGGCCAGCATTTCTTGAGTCCGAACAAACGGGATCTGTTTATCATCTTTGTCATGAATGAATAAACGAGATGGTTTGCCAGGAGTTCGATGGCGCGGCAAGCAGGTTTCGAGTGACTGCTTCTCAAACGGAGTGCCGCCGCCAATTTCCTCAAACCACCGGCAAAGTTCTGGATAAATATTTTTGGGAACCCAAAAGTAGTCCATAAACGTCAACAAGGTCCCTTTTGCGTCGGGAAACGCGGCCATGTATACGCATTTCTGCAAGGTGTATGAGGCGGGGAAGTTTAACAGGGCCATCATCACGAGGTAGGTGCCCGCTGAATGGCTTATTATCGCGTGAATGTCTCCAAGCTGATTGATGACCTCCTCAAGATGCTTGATGGACCGATTGGAAAACGCCACGCCGTCAGGGGAATTGCCATGGTTTGCTGAATCGAACGCAATTACCCGAAATCCGTGCTCGACTAAGCTCGGGATCATGGTACGAAAATTGGCCGCGCTTCCCAACAGACCGTGCACCATCAAAATGACGGGGCCTTCGCCAAAGGAGTATCCCGCCAATACGGTATCCCCGCACTGAAACGTCAGGGGCGTCGCTGTTTTCAGGAACTCCCTCTCCTTCGGGTTAAGAGGCTTTCTGGGAAAGCTGGACAGCAATGACTTGAAGGAAAAAACCGCAACACGAGGGAGCGCGCGTCCAACGATTTGATAAAAAATTCGCAAGGGGAAAAGAACGAAGGCGGGAATCTTGGCCACCATTTCGTGCTTGGGGTATGACATTGCGCTCGGAGGCTTCGGGATTGAGCACAACTCTGCTTGGTGTTTGATGATTCGAAGAATCTCTTTCCTGATGAGCCCGCTAAAGGGCCTGATTGCAAACCAATAAAACGCATACGTGAATTTGGTCCTGGGTCCGATACAGAGCACCCGGGTTTCCGTACTGACCTTGACTTGGTTTGAATTGAGTTTGGCGAACTGAAAGCTGAAACCCACTTTCAATTTCGCACCTATAGGCTTGTTTATAAAATCCTGCCGATCACTAACCGGTTCAATTTTTTTGGTTTTCCAATATCCAACCAGGTTTTCGGTCGGAAATGTCTCCTCGATATTGGAGAAGCCCATGGCGGAAATGAAGCCTAGGGCATTCATTTTTTTCGTGGGCAACCCTCTTAATCTGAAAAGCAACGGGATAATGCTGGATTTCGATAAATCGACATCACGCGCAATTTCATAAACGTCCTCGATTGAACCGCTGTCGATGACGATGTCATGAAACTCGCTAAACGTGTGCTCGGGAAGATATTTGTCGATCAATGCTTGATTCGTCATAAGCCGTTCCGGAAAATGATTTCGAATTCGACGCAGCGCCAACTCGGTCCCGCACCTCCAGGACTTTGATTCCTCCATCCAATACCACCAGCGGCGTTCTCAATC
>DASWHF010000146.1:0-3244 GCA_036393295.1 Acidiferrobacterales bacterium | reverse complement strand
GAGGCCGGGATGGTCCTGCAGGGCTGGGAGGTCAAAAGCATGCGCGAGGGGCGCGCCCAGGTCGCGGACGCCTACGTGAAGGTCATCGGCGAGGAGGCTTTCCTGGTCGGCGCGCATTTCACCCCGCCCTCCGGCACGTCCACCCACATCCACCCCGACCCGACCCGCACCCGCAAGCTGCTGCTGCACGCCGAGGAGCTGCGCAAGCTGCTCGGCAAGGTGCAACGCGCGGGGTATACGCTGGTGCCGCTCGACCTGCACTGGACCCATGGCCGGGCCAAGCTCGAGGTGGGCCTCGCCAAGGGCAAGAAGCAGCACGACAAGCGCGCGGACATCAAGCAGCGCGAGTGGCAGCGGGAAAAATCGCGCCTCATGCGGGACCGGTAAGCGTCCCGGCTAAACTAGCCGCAGGGAGTACACAGGGGCACCATGGCACGCGCCGAAAATCTGGCGATCATGTTCGTCGACATGGCGGGCTTTGCCGAGCGCACCGCCCGCCAGTCGCGCGACCAGAACAAGGCCCTGCTGCGCGACTTCAACGGCCGCCTGGTGCCGCTGATCGCGCGCTTCGGCGGCCGCCGCGTGAAGTCCATCGGCGATGCGCTGCTGGTGGCGTTCCGCTCGCCCACCGACAGCGTGCGCTGCGGCATGGCGATGCACGACGCCATCGCCGCCTACAACCACGACACCCGCACCCCCGAGCCGATCCAGATCCGCGTCGCGCTCAACGTCGGCGAAGTGCGGCTCGAGAACGACGACGTCTTCGGCGAAGCGGTCAACATCGCCGCACGGGTCGAAGAGCTGACCCCGCCCGGCGAGATCTACCTGACCGGCGTCGTCTACCTGTCCATGAACAAGGCCGAGGTGCCGGCCGAGCACATCGGCGAGCAGGTGCTCAAAGGCATTCCCGAGCCGGTGCGCCTGTTCCGGGTTCCCCAACACAAGGTCACGCGCCTGACGCCGGTCGGCGAGGCCATGAGCGAAGTGGGGGGCGAGCCGCCCTACGGCGGCATGCACGTGCTGCCGGCGGATTCCGACGTGCTCGAGAAAATGGCCGATTCGCTGCGCCGGGCGCGCTATGTCGACTGGCGCGCCAAGGCCCGTGCCATTCCGGCACGCGCGGTGTTCACGGGCATCGCCGCCCTCGGCATCGGCAGCGCAGTGGTCGCGGTGGCCTACGGCGTGCTGGCGCTCAAGCCGCCGCCGTCCGCTCCCGCCGCCGCGGTCGAGATCGCCACCGCGCTGCCGCCCGCGCCCGTAGCCGTCAACGCCGAGGCGCGCGAAGCGCTGGCGAGCGCCCATACCGCCTATTTCGAGCGGCGCCGCGTCGAGGCCGCCGTGGCCTACGCCAGGGTGCTGGCGATGGATCCCGGACTGCGCCACGACTCCGGTCTCGCCGCCAACCTCGTCGGCACCCTGGGCTATGCCGGCGACGTGCCGGCCGACGCGATCCGCAAGTATCCGAGCCCGGAGTTTGTCTTCGAGCTCAGCCGCCGCACCGGCCTGCCCGGCCGCATCGGCGCCCAGCGCGCCGCCGCGCTGCTGCGGGAGCAGGACCAGGCCGGCCGGATCGACCGCCTCGGCCTGGCGGTGACCGAACTGGCCGAGGCGCCGACCTGCGAGGAGCGCCTGATCGCCGTCAAGGGCCTGCGCCTGCTGAAGGACCCGCGCGCCCTGCCCGCCCTGCGGGGCGCGATCAAGCGCAGCAGCTTCTCGGCCCTGTTCAAGGACGACCGCAATGCCTGCCTGCGCCGCGAAGCCGAGCAGACCATCGGCGAACTCGAAAAGCCGGCGGCGCCGCCCGCATCCTGATAAAATAGCCCGGCACATGGGGGCGATCGGGCTCGACGGCGATCGTGAAACCTGAGGTGCATGCCGAGGTGCGGTAGACCCTCGTAAAACTCTTCCGCAAAAAGCTAGTTGCGAACGACGCTAACTACGCCCTGGCAGCTTAATCCCTGCCAGCGTTCGCCCGGTCTGTGCTGGTGCAGCCGGGGCCGAACGTCGACTTCACCAGACCGCGACGGTCCCGCCCTTGGCGCCGTCGTCAAATCCAAGGGGCTAAGCGTTGGCGTTCCGTGCCTGTCCGGGGAGCCAACGTCGAAAATTAAAGACCGGCTAAGCATGTAGGTCCAAGGGTGGATCATTGTCGGACGGGGGTTCAATTCCCCCCGCCTCCACCAACTCGCACCAAGGCCACCTCACGGTGGCCTTGCTGTTTCACCCACGCTTGATCGGCACGTGTGCCGACTTTTTTTCCGCTCGGGGAGCGCTCTCATGGCGACGAAGCTGACCAAGCCGCAGCGCGCGGTGATGATCTGGATGAGCAAGGGCTGGAAGGCCTACGTCGCGGGCGGCAAAAACCGCGTCGAGGTCAATGGCCACCGCGTCTGCACGACCGACACCATGGAATCGCTGGAGCGCGCCGGCCTGGTGACGAGACTCGGCGTGCTGGCCTGGGAACCCACCGAGGCAGGCCGCCAGTGGACCGATCCCGAGGTTCCGGCCAGGCAGGAGTCCTGAAGGCTCGGGAAGTCCGCTGCGCGGGTCAGTGCATGAACCGCATCTGGTTCGCGAAGCGCTCGGCCTGGATGCGGTTGAGGTTCAGGAACACGCGCGCGGCAATGGCGGGATAGCGGCGGCAGATCCGCTCGCGCACCGCGTCGTCGAAGCGCAGCAGGCGCACCGGTGTCAGGGCGTCGACGTTCGCGGTGCGTTTCTGCCCGAAATACCCGGTTTCCCCGAGCACGGCGCCGCGGCCGATCTTGGCCAGCTCGAGCCGGCCGCCGTCGCGCTCGACCCAGACCGACAGCTCGCCGTCGATCACGACGTAGACGTCGCCGCCGGGGTCGCCCTCGGTCATCAGGCGCGCGCCCGCCGGCCGCGTCTGGAGGTCCGACATCAGCGCGAAGATCCGCGCGCGGCGCGTGCTCAGGCCCGAGAACAGCGGGATCGTGCCTTGCGGATCGCTGCCCAGGTTCAGCCGCAGGCTGTCCCACAGCGTGACGACGCGGACGCCGCTCATGAACGCCGGCGTCACCAGCGCGTCGACCAGCCAGGCCGCGACCAGCGTGAACGCCGCCAGCCAGCCGAACAGCACCTGGTTGCGCAGTTCGCCGGTGGTCAGCATCAGGAAGCCCAGCGCCAGCATCACCTTGGTCAGCGTGACCGGCCGCAGCACGGCCGACAGCGCGCTGACCGCGGCTTCGGACTCCGAGCCGCTGCTCTTGGCGGCATTGTTGAA
>DASWHF010000145.1:0-9833 GCA_036393295.1 Acidiferrobacterales bacterium | reverse complement strand
ACTGGGGCTGGAGATCGTCGCGCGTGACGTCGACGCCGAGCCGGCCTGGGCCGCGCGCTACGGCCTGGAGGTCCCGCTGCTGGAGGGCGGGGGCCAGGTACTGTGTCGCTATTTCCTCGATCCGGATGTGGTCAGGGCGGCGGCGGAGGATGCGCCGGGCGCTTGAGCCGCCAGCGCCGAGCCGCGGCATTGCCGGGCGGGTCGGTGTGTATAATGCCCGGCTGGCTTGGCGCCGTGGTCCGGGGCGCGCCCTGACCATTCGCCTGCCCGGTCCTAGCCGTGACCCCGCCACCGTGCCCTCCCTGTCCCGTACCCGTAACTTCTCCATCATTGCCCATATCGATCACGGCAAGTCGACCCTGGCCGATCGTTTCATCCAGACCTGCGGCGGGCTCGAGGCGCGCGAGATGGAGGAACAAGTGCTCGATTCCATGGACATCGAGCGCGAGCGCGGCATCACCATCAAGGCCCAGACCGTGGCGCTCGACTACCTGGCGCGCGACGGCCAGACCTACCGGCTGAACCTGATCGACACGCCGGGGCACGTGGATTTTTCCTACGAGGTGTCGCGCTCGCTGACCGCCTGTGAGGGCGCGCTGCTGGTGGTCGACGCCGCCCAGGGCGTGCAGGCCCAGACGGTCGCCAACTGTTATACGGCCGCCGAGCTCGACCTGGTCATTCTGCCGGTGCTCAACAAGATCGACCTGCCGCAGGCCGAACCCGAGCGCGTGATCGCCGAGATCGAGGACATCATCGGCATCGACGCCCACGACGCGGTGCGCGCCAGCGCCAAGACCGGTCTCGGCGTGACCGACATCCTCGAAGCGATCGTCGCGAAGATCCCGGCGCCGAAAGGCGACCCGGAGGCGTCGCTCAAGGCGCTGATCATCGACTCCTGGTTCGACAACTACGTCGGCACCGTATCGCTGGTGCGCGTGGTCGACGGCATGCTCAAGCCTGGCCGCAAGATCCGCCTGATGGCCACCGGACGCGAGTACTACGCCGAGGAGGTCGGGGTGTTCACGCCCAAGCGCCGCGCCACGCCGGAGCTCGGCGTCGGCCAGGTGGGCTACGTGATCGCCGGCATCAAGGAGGTCCGCAGCGCGCGCGTCGGCGACACCATCACCTATGCCGACCGGCAGACGGCCGCGCCGCTGCCGGGCTTCAAGGAGATCAAGCCGCAGGTATTCGCCGGCCTGTATCCGGTGGACTCGGCCGACTACGACGCCTTCCGCGCCGCGCTCGAGAAGCTGAGCCTCAACGACGCCTCGCTGCACTACGAGCCCGAGACCTCGCAGGCGCTCGGCTTCGGCTTCCGCTGCGGTTTTCTCGGCATGCTGCACATGGAGATCGTCCAGGAGCGGCTCGAGCGCGAGTACGGGCTGAACTTGATCACCACCGCGCCGACCGTGGTCTACGAGGTGGTCACCACCCGCGGCGAGGTGCTGGCGGTGGAGAACCCCGCCAGGCTGCCGGAGCCGGCGGTGATCGCCGAAGTGCGCGAGCCGATCATCCGGGCCAGCATCCTGGTGCCGCAGGACTACGTCGGGCCGGTGATGGGCCTGTGCATGGAGAAGCGCGGCGTGCAGAAGAACATGCAGTACCTCGGCCGCCAGGTGATGCTCAGCTACGAACTCCCGCTGAACGAGGTGGTCCTGGATTTCTTCGACCGCCTGAAGTCAGTAAGCCGCGGTTATGCCTCGCTGGACTATGATTTCCTGGAGTTCCGCGCCTCGCCCCTGGTCAAGCTCGACGTGCTGATCAACGGCGACCGGGTGGACGCCCTGTCGATCATTGTGCATCATGACCAGGCCCAGTACCGCGGCCAGGACCTGGTGAAGCGCATGAAGGACCTGATCCCGCGGCAGATGTTCGACGTCGCGATCCAGGCGGCGATCGGCTCGCGCATCATCGCGCGCGAGACGGTCAAGGCGCTGCGCAAGAACGTGACCGCCAAGTGCTACGGCGGCGATATCACCCGCAAACGCAAATTGCTCGAGAAGCAGAAGGCAGGAAAGAAACGCATGAAACAGGTCGGTTCGGTGGAGATCCCCCAGGAGGCGTTCCTGGCGGTGCTGCGCGTGGACGGGAAATAGGCCATGGATTTCTCGTTGATCATGCTGCTGGCCCTGGCGGCGACCGGGCTGATCTGGGGGCTGGACCGGGCGCTGGCGGCGCCGGCCCGGCAACGCGAGCGCGAGCGCCTGCGCGCCGCGGGCGCGCAGGCCGACGACCTGGAGCGCGCCGGCAAGGAGCCGGTACTGGTCGAGTACGCGCGCGCCTTCTTCCCGGTGATCCTGGTGGTGTTTCTGCTGCGCGCCTTCCTGGTCGAACCGTTCCGCATCCCCTCGGGCTCGATGCTGCCGAGCCTGCTGATCGGCGATTTCATCCTGGTGAACAAATATCGCTATGGCCTGCGCCTGCCGGTGCTGAACCGGAAGGTCATCGAGGTCGACAGCCCGAAGCGCGGCGACGTCATGGTGTTCCGCTTCCCCGGCGACGAGTCCGTCAACTACATCAAGCGCGTGGTCGGCCTGCCGGGCGACCACATCGTTTATCGGGACAAGAAGCTCTATATCAACGGCCAACTGATGGCGCAGACCGCGGTCGATGTCTACGAATATTCCGAATCCGGCCAGCGCCGGATTCCGGCGCAGCGTTATCGCGAGACCCTGAACGGGGTGGCGCACGACATCCTGCTGAGCGAGTCCGGCGACCCCACCCCGTTGGAGTTCACCGTCCCGGAGGCGCAGTACTTCGTCATGGGCGACAACCGCGATCGCAGCAACGACAGCCGCTACTGGGGAACGGTTCCGGAGCGGAACATCGTCGGCAAGGCCTTCCTGATCTGGTTCAGCTGGGACTTCGGCAACGGCGGCGGGGTGATCTGGAAACGGATCGGGAATACGATAAACTGAGTAATGGACATTCCGAGCGAGGGCGAGGCGATGCAGCGCAAGACCATGCAGAGCGGCATGAGCATGTGGGGCTTCATGGTGGTCGTGATGGTGGCGGTGTTCTTCGTGTTCCTGTTCTTCAAGCTGTTGCCGCCCTATCTCGAGTTCTTCAAGGTCAAGACCTCGCTGGAAAACGTCGCCAAGCAGCCGAACGCGGCCAACATGACCCGGATGGACATCGCCAGTGCCCTGGATCGGCGTTTCAACATCGAGGACATCACCCGCGTCGACGTGAAGAAGGACCTCAAGATCGAGAAGGCGCCGAGCGGGCGCATGCTGATCCGCATCCAGTATCAGGTGGTCGTCCCGCTGGTCTACAACGTCAGCGCACTGCTGGATTTCGATCACGGCGTGGAATCCGGCGCGGTGCGGGTCGAATAGCGTTGAGCGGCGCGCACCCCGAGCTGACCCAGAGTCTAGGTTACCGGTTCCGCGACCCCGCGCTGCTCGAACGCGCGCTCACGCATCGCAGCAAGAGCAGCGACAACAACGAACGCCTCGAGTTCCTCGGCGACGGCGTGCTCAACTTCAGCATCGCTGCGACGCTCTACGAGCGCTTCCCGCAGCTGACCGAGGGCGAGCTGACCCGGCTGCGTGCCGGGCTGGTGCGCATGGAGACCCTGGCGGGGCTCGCGCGCCGGCTGCGGCTGGGCGGCTTCCTCGGCCTGGGGGGCGGCGAGCTCAAGAGCGGCGGCCACGACCGGGACTCGATCCTGGCCGACGCGCTCGAGGCGGTGTTCGGCGCGATCTACGAGGACGCTGGTTTCGAAGCGGTCCATCGGGTCATCCAGGGTCTCTACCGCGATGCCCTGGCCGGCATCGACCCGCAGTCGGTGCTCAAGGACCCCAAGACGCGTTTGCAGGAGTATCTGCAAAAACAGTCCATTAGCACACCTTCCTATAATGTGCTTGAGATAGTGGGTGAGCCGCACCAGCAGCGATTCATTGTCGAGTGCAGCGTCCCCGGCCTGCCGCAGCCGGTCCGGGGCGAGGGACTGAGCCGACGCGCGGCCGAGCAGCAGGCCGCCTCGAGCGCGCTCGAGGCGCTGCTCGCGCGCGACGCATGACCGGGGTCTTCCGCTGCGGTTTCGTGGCGCTGATCGGCCGGCCCAATGCCGGCAAGTCGACCCTGCTGAACCGGCTCGTGGGACAGAAGGTCTCCATCACCTCGCGACGCCCCCAGACCACCCGCCACCGCATACTCGGCATACACAACGAATCCGGGGCGCAGATCGTCTATGTCGACACCCCGGGCCTGCATGCCGGGGAGGGCAATACCATGAACCGCTACATGAACCGCGCCGCGACCGGCAGCGTCGAAGGCGTGGACGTCGTCGTGCTGATGATCACGGCGCGCGGCTGGACGGCCGCCGACGAGCCGGCGCTGGGCGTCGCCAGGCGCCAGCGCTGCCCGGTCATCCTGGCGATCAACAAGATCGACCGCCTCGAAAACCGTACCGCGCTCCTGCCGCTGATCGAGGGCTCGCGCGCGCGTCTGGCGTTCGCCGAGATCGTCCCGCTGTCGGCCCAGACCGGTGAGGGGGTGGACGAGCTGGCGCGCTGCCTGCGCCGCTATCTGCCCGAGCAGCCCGCGCACTTCCCCGACGATCAGATCAGCGACCGCAGCGATCGCTTCATGGCCGGCGAGCTGGTGCGCGAGCAGATCTTCCGCGGCTATGGCCAGGAAGTCCCATACGCCGCCGCCGTCGAGATCGCCCAGTTCAAGGAGGAGCCCAAATTGATCCGCATCGAGGCGGTGATCTGGGTGGAGAAGACCGGCCAGAAGGCGATCCTGATCGGCAAGGGCGGCTCACGGCTCAAGGAGGTGGGCCGCCGCGCGCGCCTGGCGATGCAGAAGCAGTTCGGCCGCAAGGTGCACTTGGAGTTGTGGGTCAAGGTGCGCGCCGGCTGGGCGGACGACGTGCGCACCCTGCGCAGCCTGGGTTACAGTGATGAGTCATGATGGTCCGCGCCCAGCAACAGCCGGCGTTCGTCCTGCACGCCGGCCACTACCGCGAAACCAGTCTGCTGCTGGAGGTCTTCACGCGCCAGCACGGCCGGCTGGGCCTGGTGGCCAAGGGCGCACGCCGGCCAAAGTCGCCGTGGCGCGGCGCGCTCAACCCGTTTCAGCCGCTGCTCATCGGCTGGGCCGGGCGCGGGGAGCTGGCGACGCTCACCGCCGCCGAGCCCGACGGGGAGCCCGGCACGCTTGCCGGCCAGGCCTTGTACTGCGGGTTTTACCTGAACGAGCTGCTGGTGCGTCTGCTGCATCGGCATGACCCGCACGAGGCCTTGTTCGACCGCTACCGTGCCTGCCTGCGCTCGCTCGCCGGCAGCGGCGCGCCGGACAGCGCGCTGCGCGTGTTCGAGAAGCATCTGCTCGGCGAGATCGGTTACGGCCTGGTGCTGGACCGCGAGGCCGGTGGCGACGCGCCGATCGATCCCGACACGCTGTACGACTACCTGCCGGAACGCGGGCCGCTGGCGGTCGCCGCCGGCGTCGCCGCCGCCGGCGTTCCGGTCCACGGCGCGAGCCTCAAGGCGCTGGCCGAGGAACGCTTTCCCGACGCGCGCAGCCTGCACGAGGCCAAGGCGGTGATGCGCGCCTGCCTGGCGCGCTATCTCGGCCCGCGCCCGCTGCACAGCCGCCGCCTGTTCCAGGTGTCGGCCGCCGAAACAGGATCCGACGGCTCACAATAAACCCTCATTCGGTTTCCCGCGTGCGCGCGCTGGTTTAAGATTTGATTTTGTTTTTTTGCACGAAGGCCGGGCCATGATCAAACTGGGCGTCAACATCGATCACATCGCCACGCTGCGCCAGGCGCGTGGCACGCGCTATCCCGATCCGGTGCAGGCCGCGATCGAGGCCGAGCAGGCCGGCGCCGACGCCATCACCCTGCACCTGCGCGAGGACCGGCGCCATATCCAGGAGCGCGACGTCGAGATGCTCAAGGGCGTCCTCCAGACGCGCATGAACCTGGAGATGGCGGCGACCGACGCGATGCTGGCCTATGCCCTGAAGATGCTCCCCGAGGAGTGCTGCCTGGTGCCGGAGCGGCGCGCCGAACTCACCACCGAGGGCGGCCTCGACGTCGCCGGCCAGCGCGAGCGCCTGCGCGCGGTCTGCGCGCGACTCGCCGAGGCCGGGGTGCGCGTCTCGCTGTTCATCGACGCCGAGCCCGCGCAGCTCGAGGCGGCCGCCGCCTGCGGCGCGCCGGTGATCGAGCTCCATACCGGCCGCTATGCCGACGCCGCGCACGCCGACGAGCGCGCCGACGAGCTGGGGCGCATCCAGCTTGCGGTCGAGCAGGGGCTCACGCTGGGCCTGCAGGTCAACGCCGGCCACGGCCTGCATTACCACAATGTGCAGGCGATCGCCGCCATCCCCGGTATCGCCGAGCTGAATATCGGTCACGCCATCGTGGCGCGCGCCCTGTTCACCGGCTGGACCGAGGCGGTGCGGGAGATGAAGCGCCTGATGCGCGAGGCGCCGGCGCGGTGAGCATCGCTCACTTCCGGGCGGGTTTGTCCTTCACGGGCGTGGCGCTGAAGCCCTGAAAGGCAGCGGCGCCGGCGGCCAGCAGGCCGAGCAGGATCAGGATCGGCCCGATCATGCCGAACCAGCTGCCGAGCAGGGTCTGCGCCCACGACGATTCGAGCGCAACCGCGAGGTACAACAGGCCCGAGTGCAGCAGCGCACCGGCGATGAACAGCCAGCTGATGATCTGTTTGTAGAGCACCGGCACCGCCAGGAAGACCAGCAGCAGGCCGGCCGCGATGTTGAGCAGCGCCTCGAGATTGCCGTGCGCGTGCGGGCCGCCCTTGATGGCGTCGATCGGCGCCTGGGCGTTGAGGCGGGCGGACAGCGACAGCAGCGCGTCGGTGTTGGCCTTGGCGATCTGCTCGGTGGTCATTTTTTCGAGATCGACCTCGAAGCCGCTGGCCTGGGCCTGCTGCAGGGCTCCGACCTTCTCCTGCTTGATTTGCTCGGCACCGGCCACCACGGGCGAGTGCTTGAGGATCATCACCGGCCCGAGCGCGGCGGTCAGGACCAGGTAGAGAAATCCGAAGACGATGTTTTTCTTTCCGATCATGACGGTCTCCTTGGCAACGGGGTGGACACGCTAACAGGCCGGCCGCGGACGGTGCAAGCCCGTGCGCGGCGCGGATCGGAACGAAAAGGATTGGCTCCCCGGGACGGACTCGAACCGCCGACCCGGTGATTAACAGTCACCTGCTCTACCGACTGAGCTACCGGGGAAGAAGATGCGTCGAAGGGCGCGTAGTGTACTGGCGCCCCCCGGCAGGGTCAAGCCGGGTAGCGTCAGCCCCGCGCCGGACAGTCCGGGGCCGAACCGTCCGGCTTGCGCCGCGCCACGCGCGGACGTCCGGCGTTGGACACGATCACGCTGCGCGCGGCCGCCGGCCCGCGCGCGTCGCAAAAGCTCAACGTCAGATTGGTGGCCGGCGCAAAACCGTTCGCGCGGTAAGTGACGCGCGGCCGGCTCGACGAGGCCTGAATGGCGAGATCCCCGCCGTGGCCGTCGAAGACGCGCAGCAGCTCGTCGCCGGCCTCGCGGTCGCCCTTGCCGTCCGGGTTGACATAGATCAGCCAGCCGCCCTGCCAGGCGAGCAGCGGAGCGTCGCGCGGGTCGCAGGTCCGTCGATCCACGCTCGGGCACAACGAGACCGGCAGCGCCCGCTTGATGGCCTCGCTGCGCGTGTAGTGGAGGGCGGTGATGAAGCCGTTGACCGCGGCGGTCAAACGCGCCGACTGGACCGATGCGCGCAACGCCGGCATGCCGGCGCCGAGCACGATGCCGGCGACCGCCAGCGTGACGAGCAGCTCGTACAGGCTGAAGCCGGAATATTGTGTTAGACGCCGCCCGCCGGGCCGGCGTCGTAGCGATCCCTGCCGCATGCTGACTCCATTCCCTGTCGCGACCCGGCAACACGGCGTGCGCGCGCGGGCCGGCTTGACCAGTGGAGTTCCGTCTGACGTTACTGCGGAGAACGACTGCGCCGGGTGGCTACCGACGGGACGAATGTTATGCCGGCGCGCGCCTCACGGCAAGGGGTCGGGGAAGGGAAGGGGCGGCAGGCGCCGGCCGGAGTCGTCGCCGTGCGGGGCGAGCTGCGCCTCGACCGTGAGCCGGCCTTCAAATAAGGTGTCGATGCGCACATGGCCGGGCGGCGTGGTCGCATACAGGCGCAGCTCGGGCGGGTTCAACTCCTTGAGCGTCAGCGCGTCGGTCGGATAGTCGATCGCCAGGCTGACGCGGATCGGAAAGTAGCCGTCGAGGAAGCGCCGCATGAACGGCCCGCTGGCCAGGGTGTAGGTTTTCAGCACCGGGTTGTAGTCGAGCGCGCGGTTCTCGCTGATCAGGCAGATCACCGCGTTGGCGCCGATGTTTTCCATCTGCACGCTGTCGCCCTCGATCCAGGTCCGGCCGATGTTGTCGGCGCGCAGCACGCGCAGGTTGCGCACCCGCCCGGCGCCGAACACGATCTCCATTGCCCGCACCCGGTCGAGGTTGTGGTGGCACTGCTTGCTGGTCACCCAACCGGTGCGGAGGGAGTCGTGGGTGATGAGGATATGCCGCGTATGGTGGTGCGGCGGCTCGGCCGGCGGGTTGCTCAGGAAATGCAGCTCGCCCTCGTTGATCTCGTCGGCGCCGGCGGCCGCCAGCCACAGCAGGCCCGCGCAGGCGAGGGCGGCGTGCCGGCGCCGGCGCATCAGTCCTCCGCCCGGCCCAGCAGGCGTTCCAGGCGATCGAGGGCGGCGTTGAGCGCGTCCAGGCCGGTGGCGTAGGACAGACGCAGGTGGCCGGGCGCACCGAAGGCCGAGCCCGGCACCAGCGCGACGCCGACCTCGTTGAGAATGAATTCCGCCAGCTCGACGTCGTCGTCGATGCCCTCGAAGCGGTTGACGACCGCCTGAAACGAGGGGAACGCGTAAAAGGTGCCCAGCGAGGGCAGGCAGCGCACCCCGTCGATGCGGTTGAGCCGCGCCACCACCACGTCGTGCCGCTCCTTGAAGGCCTTGAGCATGGGCCGGATGCAGTCGTTGCCGCCGGTGAGCGCCGCCTCGGCCGCGACCTGCGAGATCGAGGTCGGGTTGGAGGTGCTCTGCGATTGCACCTTCTTCATGGCGCCGATCAACGGCTTCGGCCCGGCGGCGTAGCCGATGCGCCAGCCGGTCATGGAGTAGGCCTTGGACACGCCGTTGAGCACGATCGTGCGGTCCTTGAGATCCGGGCAGACCATGACGATATTGCTGAACGGCTCGTCGGCCCACAGGATATGCTCGTACATGTCGTCGGTGGCGATCAGCACGTCCGGGTACTTGCGCAGTACCTCGCCGAGCGCGGCCAGCTCGGCGCGCGTGTAGACGCCGCCGGTCGGGTTCGACGGGCTGTTGACGACCACCAGCCGGGTCTTGTAGCCGATCACGGTGTCGAGCTGCTCGGGCGTGATCTTGAACGACTGCTGGATGCCGGCCGAGACGATCACCGGCGTGGCGTCGGCGAGCAGCACCATGTCGGGGTAGGACACCCAGTAAGGCGCCGGGATCACCACCTCGTCGCCCGGATCGAGCAGCGCCTGGGCGAGATTGAAAAAGCTCTGCTTGCCGCCGGCCGAGACCAGCACCTCGTCGGGCGCGTAGTCGAGGCCGTTCTCGCGCTTGAACTTGTCGACCACCGCCTGCTTGAGCGAGGGCGTGCCGTCGACCGCGGTGTACTTCGTGAAGCCCTGGCGGATCGCCTCGATGGCCGCGGCCTTGATGTGCTCGGGCGTGTCGAAGTCCGGCTCGCCGGCGCCGAGGCCGATAACGTCCTGGCCCTGGGCCTTGAGCTCCTTGGCGCGGGCGGTGAC